>JBMSPY010000102.1:0-7509 GCA_049423005.1 Cyclobacteriaceae bacterium | reverse complement strand
GGGAGTAGGCAGTCCGAGGAAGCCATAGGCCTGTCGCGAGTCGGTATTGAATTTGGCGAGCCTCCAGGCTGCAGCGGCGGCTAATTGAAGTGCGAGCCATGGTAAAAGCACTTGATCACTACCTGATTTTTCAAGGAATTTAAGCATGAATAAAGAGGGCAGCACGCCGAAACTTACTACGTCGGCCAGTGAGTCAAGTTCCTTACCCATCGGAGAGGCAACTTTAAGAAGTCGTGCGGTGAATCCATCCAGAAAATCAAAGAGACAGGCTATCCATACAAACCAGGCTGTAGGAGTCTCCGGATGGGTAAACAGAAAACATATTCCTACGCTACCGGTCAGCAGGTTGCCAAGCGTGATGATATTGGGTAGGTGTTTCATCAGATGGATTGGATCATTAAATTAAGACCAGGCCATTTTGCCTGAAGTGCCGCAAAAGGGATTGTGTATTTTTTCATGGCCTACGGTGGTAGAGGGGCCATGACCAGGGAATACCTCAACCTCATCCGGTAAGGTAAATACTGTTGATTGTATGCTCTTGATCAGGGTATCAAAATCCCCTCCTGGTAAATCGGTGCGACCGATGCTTTCGCGAAACAGTACGTCTCCGGCGAATAATTTTTTTTCCTCTTTGAAATAAAGTCCGACATGACCGGGTGCATGTCCGGGCAGGAATAGGATCTGAAACGAGGTGTCACCAAAAGACACTGTTTCGCCTTCATTGATAAAAGCATCGGGAGTGGCCTCCTGATAGGTAGGATAGCCGTAATTCGGGGCATAGACCTTTACGGCGTGGAGTACTGGTATTTCTTTTTCGTGGATGTAGAAAGGGATTTTAAAACGCTCTTTCACCCAGCTGTTTCCCAGAACATGGTCGATGTGACAGTGGGTATTGATCAGGCTTACTGGTTTTAGATTCTGTTCATTGATGTACTGTTCGATTTCTGCACATTCATCTTTCGAGCTACATCCCGGATCGATGATGAGGCATACCTGTCCGGAGCTAACCACATAGGTGTTTTCTTCGAACGCATTGCAAACAAAGGCCTTAACGCTGAACATGCTGCAAAGGTAGTGCAAAAGCCAAATTGCTCTTCTGATGGCTGGCAGGATGAATTGAAATTAGGTTATTTGTGCCCGGAATGGCTAAGGTTGATTATTTAATTGTTGGGCAGGGTTTGGCGGGTTCTTGCCTGGCATTGTCTTTATTGGAGCGAGGAAAGAGAATTTTGGTTGCGGACATTTCGGATGATCATTCTGCTTCGCGTGTGGCGGCGGGAATGTTCAATCCCATCACGAGTAAGGTAAGAGCCACAACCTGGAATGCGGAGGTGTTGTTTCCTTTTCTACATACTTTCTATCAAAATGCGGAGACCATAACCAAACGTCGTTTTTACCATCCACTTCCTATGTACCGCCCTTTTCCTTCCGATGAGGATCAGAAAGGTTGGAACGATGTGACCACGGTTTATTTAAAAGAACTTCATCTCCGGTCCCGTTATCCTCAGTTCGTTCGGGATCCCTTTGGTGGCCTTGAGTTGAATCATGCCGGATACGTGGATACCAAAACTTTTGTTGAAGTGGTAAAAGATCATCTCCACTCATTGAATTGTTGGTTGGAAATGTCCGGCACCTTTTTGGTGAATGAGGACTTTTTGGATCGGTGTCAGGAGATTGCTGCGCGTGTGATTTTTTGCGAAGGTGTACGGGTGTCTGAAAATCCTTTTTTTAAATGGCTTCCGATTAACCGACTCAAGGGTGAGGTTTTGGATGTTCAGGTGGATCTCCCAAAGGATATCATTTTTAACCGAAGTGTTTATTTGGTGCCGGGTGCTAATGGATTTCGGGCCGGATCTACTTACGATCGAAGTGGGGAGGAAGGAAATTCTACGCGAGGAATCCTGGATATTGAGCAACGACTAAGGACCTTGTTATCTGTTGATTTTACTACCACGGGTAGCGATTGGGGCTTCAGGCCGGTGGTCCGCGACCGCCGGCCAATTCTTGGAGAACATCCAGAGCGGAAGGGGGTTTTCATTTTCAATGGACTGGGGACTAAGGGAGTCAGTTTGGCACCATGGTCCGCCAAGTGCCTGTCGGGCTGGATGGAGGGCATAGAATCACTCCCGGATGAATTAAATATTAGTCGTTTTTATCCGTTATATTTCAAATATTTGCAGGATTCCTGATGATGCTGCGGCGACTTCTGATTCCGTTTTTTGCCCTCCTATTTGCCCCTGCTGTTTCTCAGCAGATGCTGGATAATTTTGGCAAGAACCGGCTTCAGTTTAAAACCTTTAAGTGGTCCTACATCTCTTCTGAAAATTTTGACGTGTTCTATTACGACAACCGTCGTAAGGTGGCAACGGAGGTTACCGAATATCTGGAGGGCGAGTTTGATCGCATTACGGATCTTATTGGCTATCCGCCCTATTTAAAAACGAAAGTTTTCCTCTATAACTCTGTAGCTGATCTTCAACAGAGTAATGTTGGATTGAATCGCAATCCATACGTAATGGGAGGTGAAACGGAATTTGTAAAGCCTTACGTAGAAATTGCTCATCCCGGTACACTTGATGGCTTTAAGGAAGAGCTGATGCTGAAGGTTGCCGATTTGCTCGTCAATGAAATGATGTTCGGGGGTTCACTCAAGGACATGTTTCAAAATGCCGTTTTATTGAATCTTCCGGAATGGTTTATTCGTGGTGTTTCGCTTTACGCAGCACGCGGTTGGAATGAAGAGATGGATGATTTTGCGCGGCAGCTGGTCCGCTCACGTAAAGTCAATCGTGCAACATCTCTTACCGGCAATGAAGCGGCTTTATTTGGGCAATCCTTCTGGAATTTTATAGTTGAAAAATATGGACGCGGCAGCGTATCCAATATTCTGAATTATAGCCGGGTGATACGGAATGAGCAACGCAGTGTTCTGATTACGTTAGGAATCAATTTCCGCCAATTGATGATTGAGTGGAAAAATTTTTATGCTGCTAATGAAAAGCAGGTATCTGAAAACTACGTCATGTTGGATGATAAGGATCGGTTTACCCCTAAGCACCGAAGCTCGACTGTTTACCCAAACATGAAGATCAGTCCCGATGGCCGCATGTTGGCCTATGCAGAAAATGACCGTGGAAAATATAAGGTGATGGTTAAGTCACTCGATAATGGAAAGGAGACCACCATACTTTCCGGGGGTAATAAAGTATTGCGGCAGTCTGTTGATTACCGGGAGCCGCTGATCAGCTGGGCCGATGAAAAAACGCTTGGCGTCATTGGCAAAGAGCAAGGTAGATTCATGTTCTGGCTGTATGACCTTCAGACCAAAAGCAAAATTCCACGCATGCTGGATAAGTTCAACAACATCCGGAACTTTGATTTCTCTTCCAATGGCCGACTGGCTGTACTTAGTGCAGACCAGGATGGTCAAAACGATTTATTTCTTATTGCCACTCGTCGGGATCGTATTCGCAGAATGACCAATGATGTGTATGACGATTTGGACCCCTCTTTTATTCCGGGTACTAACGCGGTAGTCTTCAGTTCCAATCGGGTAACCGACACCATTAACACCAAGGGAATGGAAATACAAAAGGTTGGCACCACCCTGTACAACCTGTTTATCTATGATCTGGACACCACTAAAAATGTAGTACACCGGCTTACCAATACCCTAAGTAAAGATTATCACCCCTTCGCGGTAAGTGACAACGTATTCTATTACTTGAGCGATCAGCGTGGTATCTCTAATATTTTCCGGTTTGACCGACGTACTTCCATTTACACACAGGTGTCCAACTATGCTTCGGGCATTAAGACTTTTGATATGCATCCTTCCACGCGAAAGCTAGCCATGGTAAGTACACGAAAGCTGAGCGAGGATATTTTTCTGATTCAGGATTTCGATGCCAATCGACAGGTTTTCACACCAATTTCCCGTCGCAAGGAAATTTTGCAAGCCCGTACCATTACGGAGAGAAGAAAAAAACAACCGGAGCAAAAAGGCCTCACGCTCAAAGAGCTTATGGAAATGAGACTGCGCGAATATCAGAGTGACAGCGTCCGTCGGGATTCTCTTTTGCGCATCGAAAAACCTAAGTCTGAACTTAAGGATAGTGTTCGTACAGCTGCTCCGGGAGAGATCAATACAGACGATTATCAATTTGAAGTTTCTGAGCAAAAGGGACTAATCCCAGAAATTCTTAAGAAGGATACCATCCTGGTAGAAACCAAGGTTCAGGAAAAGAGAGTTATCAATACCAGCGATTATGTTTTCGAGGATGAGGTGGTTAAGAAGACCCCTGTTGAATCGCTGATCAGCCGGTACATCAAAGCCACACCAGCCGCACGTATTCAAGGACCTTTCCCATATTTGCCAAAGTTCAGTTACGAAAACCTGGTAACCAATTTTGTTATTGATCCGCTTCGGGGTTTTAGTGTGAAGATGGAAACCCAGATGAATGACATGCTGGAGAACTTCCGAATCTACGGTGGTATTCAAACTGCTTTCGATGGACGAAGTGGAGATGTATTTACGGAGTTTCAGTTTCTGCCCAAGCGCCTGGATCTTTCTGCTCGATTTGACCGAAAAGTGATCTTCTGGGATCGACCTGAAAACAATTTGGAGGAAAAATACTCCCTTCAAAAGATTGAGTTAGGTGTTTCCCTTCCGCTGACGGTTCGATTGCGCGCAAGCCTTAAGCCGTTTGCAGCCTACACTCGATTTGTTGATCGCGGTGAACAATTCCCAACCGGACCCGGCGGCCCTCAATACCGCGACAGTCAACAGCAAACGTATGCAGGTGCAAAAGCCGAGCTGGTGTTTGATAACTCCTTGACGACAGGGTTAAACATAATTGAAGGAACCAGAGGTAAATTGACTGCAGTTACCTATCAGGGTATTCGTCAATCTTCCGCCTCTTTTTCTCAGATCAGTCTTGATTTTCGGCATTACCAAAAGATCTATCGTGAGATCGTTTTTGCGGTCCGTGGCTATACCGGGACGTTCCTTGGTGCCTCTCCTAAAAAGTATCTTTTTGGTGGTATGGATAATTGGGTTGGAAACCGGATCAATTACGATGGACTCAACAATCCACTATATACCTCGGCCGCCTACAACACCAATCTGCTTTTTGTTGAGTTTGCCGGTAATATGAGAGGGTTTGATTATGCCACGTTATACGGCACTTCCGTTGCTGTGGCTAATGCAGAATTACGGGTGCCATTGATTCGGGCATTCACTGGTGGGCCGATTGCCTCCAACTTCTTCCGAAACATGCAGCTTACTGCCTTTTATGACATTGGTTCCAGCTGGTCTGGTAAACCTCCCTTTACGGCCACCGAATCGGTACGATCCAGGGTTGTTCCGACTTCTACTACCGGTAGCCCATTCGTGATACGGATTGATGAATATCTGAATCCATGGCTGTACAGTTATGGATTTGGTTTCCGATCCATGATGTTTGGTTATTACCTCAAGTTTGATCTGGCCTGGCCGGTTGAAAACTATACGGTTAAAGATCCTCGGTTACATATAACCCTGGGATTTGATTTCTGATTATTGACGCTGGATTCTCAGGTCATACATCTGTGGTGAATACCATTAGCTGAATTTTTCAAGGGTTGATTCTGACGACTCATAAGGTTGGGTCATCCATTCACACCTGCAACTGCAAATGGGTGAGGTAATGCTCAGCCTAACCTCTAGCTTTATTTAACAATTATGTCAGAGGCTAGTTACACATCGGAATACCAAATGCCCGAATCCAAATCGGAGTTGGTTCCGGTTTCATGGGTTGGTCGCGATGCTTTTCCATTAACTGACCTTTCCGCTGAGCCTGAAGAATTCTTTGAATGGGGTGAGTTCATGGCTCCATTTTCCTCCGCAGCCATTTCCTTACATAAGGTTTACGTCGATACGCGAATTGAAGGGTGGTATTTGATGTGGATTGGAAATGCCGTCGAAGAGTGGGAATTTAAGGTTGTGGCCTGGACGCCTAAAGTAAACGGTGATTCTATCGTTAAGGCTGGATATAGAATGTTTTCAACAGTAGCTAAGACCATCGAGGAGTTTTTTCAGGATGATCTGGCCACGGAAACAGAACTGGATTACACCCAGCATCTGTTCTCTTCTGAGCGTTGTCACGAGGTCTTTTCGACCATTCGCAACAAGTCTTAATTATTTTTTGATTCCTTTCATTTTCTTTGAAGGCTATAACCCTTTATGGTCATTGATCTGATCATTCCTGCTCGTAATGAAGAAGATGCTATCGGTTATTCTGTTCAAGGAATAGATCACAATCTCATCCGCGAAGTAATTGTGGTGGATAATGGTTCTACCGATACCACGGCTTTGAAAGCAACGGAGGCAGGAGCCACGGTGCTGACTGAGTCCAGGCCTGGTTATGGTTACGCCTGCATGCGGGGGATTCAGTATTGTCGCCAGAAAGAGGTGCAACCGGAAATAATCGTTTTTATGGATGGCGATGGTTCTGATGATCCAAATGATCTTTCAGATTTGGTGGCTCCTTTACTTCAAGGCAATGCGGATATGGTCATTGGCTCCCGATTAGCCGGTCATGCTGAAGACGGGTCGCTCACTTTTCCTCAAATCTTTGGTAACCGGTTAGCCTGTTTTTTGATGCGTCTGTTTTTTAACTCCTCGTTTACCGATCTGGGACCTTTCCGCGCTATTCGTTTTTCCCGGCTACTGGAAATGAATCTAACGGAGATGAAATATGGCTGGACGGTGGAGATGCAGATCAAAGCTGCCCGAATGCCGATTAAGTCTGTGGAAGTTCCTGTGCATTATCGAAACCGTTGGGCAGGAAAATCCAAGGTTTCCGGAACAATGCGCGGTTCTGTTTTGGCCGGGTATCGAATTCTGGCTGTTGTATTCCGACAGGGAATGTGGCGTAAATAAGCAGTCCGGTCCACCGTCTATCTTTGCACGTCATGTTTATGGATCTGGTGGTCGTATTTTTTGCTGTACTCTACAGTATGAGTATGGTGCTGTTGCTGCTGTACAGCCTGAGTCAGCTAGACCTCACTTTGATTTTTCTGAGACGATCAATCCGAAAAGAATCGGAAAGAAAAGAGTTGCCCACCTCTCCGCGAGTAACCATTCAGATCCCGGTTTACAATGAGCGGTTTGTAGTAACCAGAATTCTTGATGCTGTTCTTAACATACGGTATCCTCAGGAATTACTGGACATTCAAATTCTCGACGATTCAACTGATGAGACAACTGCTTTGATTGAAGCCTGGGTAGCCGCTCATAAAGGCTGTGGAATTCCGATCCGAATCGTGAGGAGGTCACATCGGGAAGGTTTTAAGGCTGGTGCCTTGGCAGAAGGACTGCGGTTCAGTAACGGTGTACTGGTAGCTGTTTTTGATGCAGACTTTATACCGCCTCAAGATTTTTTAGAACGGACGGTTCACTACTTTTCAAATCAACAGGTTGGTGTAGTGCAGACCAGGTGGGGACATATCAACGAACAGGAAAATTTA
>JBMSPY010000101.1:0-7514 GCA_049423005.1 Cyclobacteriaceae bacterium | reverse complement strand
CTTAAAATCCTGTGGATAGTAATATCTGTACGGGTTCAACTCCCGTCCCGGGTACATTAGAACATGGATTGAAGAACTCTTGTGGGATCGGCAGGAATCTTGTCAGATTCCAGCTTCAATCTGGAATCGGAGCTGCCAGCGATTTAGGTTGGTGCCCGTTGTGGTTACCCAATAATTCTTTTCGTAGGTGACATCACCTTGCAATTTTAAGCGATGGCCTCGGATGTAGCGATTAACACCTAATGTGTATTGTTCAACCGCCCGCTCTAGTGAGCGGATGGCTTTGCCAGGCACGACATGCGTGTAACGCGTCACCACCTCATAATTATTTTTACCCAAATAACTCAACTGATAATTTTCTCCCCATCCGGAATAGATGTAGCGTTTTTCTCCAGCCTCATTTTCAGTGATCGGATTTTCAGAAGTTCTCTTCAGGAACTCACTGGCAAATGCAAAACCTTTGTGTTTATATAAGACGTCCAGCATCTGTGTTTCCATATCTCTTGGTTCAAAGAGAAACTTCCCAAGCTGACCCCCGGTTCGAATTGCTTTTTTATTTGATGATAACGTAGCTCCGATGGAAAGCTTTGGTTTGGGCTCCCTTGCTAAATCCCCTTCAAAATAATCGCCACCATTGGTAAAGCGACCAAATGGCAATAATTCTATTCGTCCCGTATAGGCTAATCCATTATCCGATGTGTTGAAATTCCTTCCTTCACCTGATGAAACAGCACCGCGAAAAACATAGTGCATGCCGCCAACCTGATTGTTGTAGTACAACTGGGCTCCAAAATCGCGGTCAACATTGAATAAAGAATTGACCAAAGAGCGATCGGCGAGCTGAAGATCACCAGATGAATTTACCCGCTGACGGTTGCCTGGAAGTTTAGTCTGACCCAGGCCTATTGAAAAGTGTTTATTTACACTATAGATCACCATCGCATCCCGAATCACATTTGGAAATCCGGTATCATCGTAATCCATGTCACTTCGGGTAAAGGCCAGCTGAATAAGGTAATAAAGCTTCGGGGTATAAATAAATCCGTCAAAGCGTAACCGCAAACGACGCACACGAGCCTCCACTTTATCGATTGAAAGATCCTCATCGCTCTTTGTGGTAAACGCTGCCCGGTTTTGCATGCGAAACCGAATATTCAATAAAAACATGCTGTCCGGGGAGGTAATTCCCAATCCCTTCGAAAATGAAAAATAGGGAGAGGGAGTGATTTGATCACCGGTTTGAGCAGAGGCAGCTGTAACGGCTATTAAATGGACGAAAACAATCGCAAGGATCTTATTCATTGTTATCTAAAAATGACCGGAAAGTTAAGGCAAGGTTACTCGATCGTTAAGAGGAACTATGTTAAGTAATCGTTAATAATGGTTATAAGGAACTAAGAATGCCTAAAATCAATTGGAAAAGCATCTTTTTTGAAGCCTTATCTTTGCGCAAAACCGACCTCCATGAGAATTTTTATCCTCACCTTTTTTGCCCTAGTGGCTCTTTCCTGCAACACCCAACAACCTGCCGATTTAGTGATATATGGCGGCACCATTTATACAATGGATCCAACCAATCCTATTGTCGAGGCCGTGGCTGTTTCGGCAGATACCATCCGGTTCTCAGGAACCCGAAAGGAAACTGAAAAGTTTATCGGGACAAAAACAAAAAGTATAGATCTGAAAGGCCAAACCATGACTCCAGGTTTCATTGAAGGACATGGCCATATTATGGGCTTGGGCTATAATGAAATGAACATTGACTTAATGGGTCTCCAAAATTTTGATGAGATCATTAAAAAAGTTGAAGCTGCAGTAGCTAAATCGAAACCGGGAGATTGGATTGTTGGCCGAGGCTGGCATCAGGATAAGTGGGACAAAAAGCCACAGCGGATGGTTAAAGGATTTCCAACGCATGATCTTCTGTCGGCAGTAGCCCCTGAAAATCCGGTACTATTAGAGCACGCCAGTGGTCATAATATCCTGGTCAATGCAAAGGCCATGCAACTCGCTGGAGTAAATGCCACCAGCCGGGAAAAAATTGAAGTACCGGTAGGTGGTGAAATCATCCGCGACAACCTTGGAAATCCTACAGGATTGTTTAATGAAACAGCCGCTGATCTAATTGCCAAGGTTATGCCGGCTCCATCAGAAGACTCTGATCGCAAAGCCCTTGAATTGGCTATCGCCGCCTGCAATCGAAACGGAATAACCAGTTTTCACTCCGCTGGTGAAAATCAAAAGACCATTGATTTGATTCGATCTTTTAGTGATTCTCAAAAACTTTCGGTTCGGATGTACATCATGTTAACGGGGACGGATAAAAAATTATTAGAGAATTATTTTAGAACTGGCCCGCAGGTTGATCGCTGGGTTTCTGTCCGATCTATAAAACTTTACAGCGACGGCGCATTGGGTTCAAGAGGCGCCTGGCTGCTGGAGCCTTACAGTGATCAACACGATGCCTATGGACAGGCTACTATGATTATGGATTCTGTACTTACGATTTCTCGCAGGGCACTCAAATCTGGACTGCAGATCTGCACGCACGCCATTGGTGATCGTGCCAACAGAGAGGTTCTTGATCGATATGAAGCCGCCTTCAGGGAATTCCCCGATGCAGCAAAAGACGCTCGCTTCCGAATTGAACACGCACAACATTTACATCCGGATGACATCCCGCGGTTTGCACAGTTGGGTGTTATTCCCGCCATGCAGGCCATTCATCTGTCATCCGATCGGCCTTGGGCAATTGATCGCCTTGGAGAAAAAAGAATCATTGATGGTGCCTATGTCTGGAAAAAACTTCTTGACTCTGGAGCGATAATTGTGAACGGGTCCGATGTCCCTGTTGAGCCCATTAATCCGATTGCTTCCTTCTATGCCAGCGTTACCCGGAAGACACTCAAAGGCCAACCGGAAGGCGGTTATGAATCTGAACAAGTTATGACCAGAGAGCAGGCGCTACGTTCTTATACCCTCGACGCAGCATATGGCGCCTTTGAAGAAAAGATTAAGGGCTCGATTCATCCAGGAAAACTTGCCGACTTCACAGTATTCTCCAAGGATCTGATGACCATTCATGCTGATGAATTACTTTCTACGGAAGTAACCATGACCATTGTTGGAGGTAAAATTGTATTTGAAAAAAACTGATTTATGGAAAGAAAAAAAGTAAACCCTGCAGGTCCGGAGCTTTCAAGAATAATTACTGGTGTGTGGCGTTGGGAAAATTTAACTGACCAGGAAACCCAACGAATGATCGAGACTTCACTCGACCTGGGCATCACCACATTTGATCATGCCGATATTTATGGAGACCATACCGTAGAAGAAAAATTCGGAAATGTTCTGAAACGGCAGCCTTCTTTAAGAAGCAAGATGGAACTTGTAACCAAATGTGGAATAAAGTTTCCTTCAAAAAGAAGACCTGCTACCAAATCACACATTTACGATACATCCGCTGAACACATCATCTGGTCAGCAGAAAATTCTTTGCGATTGCTTCATACCGACCATTTAGATCTGCTCCTCATTCACCGTCCGGATCCCTTATCCGATCCGATGGAGATTGCATCAGCTTTTGATCGGCTCAGAAATCAAGGTAAAGTTTTGCACTTTGGCGTGTCTAACTTTTCGGGCCCCCAATTCAGAATGCTTCAAAAATTTTTACCCTTTCCATTGGTCACCAATCAAATTGAACTTTCTATAACCGCTGTTGATCCATTCTTTAATGGGGACGTGGATACGTTGATGGAATTTCAGTGTGCGCCAATGGCGTGGTCGCCTCTCGCCGGAGGCAACCTGCTAAAGGAAAAGGAAAAGTTTGAAGCCATCGCTGCCGGACATAATCAAACATTTACTCAATTAGCTATTTCCTGGCTTCTGCTTCATCCCTCAGGAATTTTTCCAGTCCTTGGAACCACAAGACAAGACCGGTTGAAGGAATTGGCTGCCGTTATTTCCGGACCTTCGATGGATAAAGACACATGGTTTGAAATACTAAAAATTTCACGAGGCTTCGATATTCCATAGGCAAGCACTCTTTCTATTTTGAATTAAAGTTTATGACGGCGGGCTCAACGTACATCCATGGCATAAATGAGAATGAACAGATTCGACTGTCGATGTTGAATGACCTTTTGAATAAGAAATGTCTGGAAAAAATCTCAGTTAAGCCTGGATCTGCTATTCTCGATGTGGGCAGTGGCCTAGGCCTTATGACCAAACAATTTTCAATCCTCACCGGCCCAACTGGTCGGTGTCTTGGAATTGAAAGAAGCCCGGAGCAATTGGCTAAATCAAAACAGTTTGAAACAGAGCACCTTCACTTTCGACAAGGAGATGCGCTGAATTTGCCTTTGCAAAGTGAAGAAGTCGGCACATTTGATCTTGTCTATGCTCGGTTTATTCTGGAACATCTGCCCGATCCTGCAAAAGCCATTCGAGAAATGAAACGCGCTCTTCGCCCAGGCGGAAGAATCATAATTGCGGATGATGATCACCAGGCCATGATTCTTTATCCAGAGCCGGAGGGATTTCAGCATTTGTGGACAGCGTATATGGACTCGTTCATTGAAATAGGTAATGATCCGTTTATTGGACGAAAATTACCACGCTTATTGTACGACGCCGGATTCGCAGACGTCCAAAATGATATGGTATTTTTTGGCGATACCGCCGGCTCCGATACGTTTATACCCTATATCAAAAACTTATCGCAAGTGATCGCTACAGCAAAAACGGTTATGCTTGAGTCGAACTTACTTTCAAATGACCAGCTTGATGAAGCACTTGCTCAATTGTTGAAGTGGGCAGAATTGAAATATGCTACAGCATACTATCCACTTTGTATCGCCGTTGGAACCAAACCTCATGAATGATGAAAAAATTTTTTTTAGCTACCTTTTTTATACTGGCCACTTCAATTCTATTTGCCGCTGGTCCGAAGCCTTTTCGTAAGCTCTCTGTCGATGAAAAAAAGGCCATCAAACAATATTCGAAACGTATCGACAGAAAAGACGGTCGGTACCATGTGTTGATTATGACCGATCTTGGCAACATGGTCGTCACTCTTTTCAACGAAACACCACTTCACCGCGATAACTTTGTTTCCAAAGTGAAAGCAGGCTTTTACGATAGCTTACTGTTTCATAGGGTGATCAATAATTTTATGATTCAGGGTGGCGACCCAACCAGCAAGAAGGCCGTTAAAGGCCAGTCCGTTGGAAATGGAAGTGCTCCGGGTGACCGAATACCGGCTGAATTCATGACGGAGAAAGGCATTTACCACAAGCGCGGTGCATTAGCTGCCGCAAGGGACAACAATCCTCAAAAAGCCAGTAGCAATTGTCAATTCTATATTGTTCAAAGAAAGGTCTGGCGAGAAGGTCAACTCGATAGCACGGCTGTTTCGCGTAGACTTGTTCTCAATGACACTCAGAAAAAACTGTATACCTCTGTCGGAGGAACTCCACATCTTGATGGTGCCTACACTGTTTTTGGTGATTTGGAGTTCGGAATGGAGGTACTGGATCAGCTTGCGGCTACCAAAACCGATCGCACCGACCGTCCGGAAAAGGATATCCGGATGCGCATGTTCCTCCTGAATGAAATTTCTCCGAAAAAGAAATAAGATTACCAACCTCCTTGCCCGGGTCGAATCAACACGGCAACTTTGGGCCCTATGTCTAAAAAAGGCGCATCCCGCTCAGCGGCCGATCCAACAGGCCATGATTTTATCGAAATCATTGGGGCGCGCGAGCATAACCTGAAGAATTTAAGTCTATCCATTCCAAGGAACAGTCTTACAGTAATCACCGGAATCAGTGGCAGCGGTAAGTCCTCCCTCGCTTTTGACACCCTTTATGCGGAAGGCCAAAGACGGTATATGGAAAGCTTTTCAGCTTATGCCAGAAGCTTTATCGGAAATCTGGAACGACCGGATGTTGATAAAATCAATGGGCTTAGCCCAGTCATTTCGATTGAACAAAAAACTACTTCCAAAAACCCACGGTCGACTGTTGGCACCGTAACTGAAATTTATGATTTCATGAGACTTCTGTTTGCCAGGGCCTCCGAGGCTTTTTCATGGCAGACCGGAGAAAAAATGATCCGTCAATCGGAGGACCAGATAATAGATGCCATCCTTCGTAACCTGAAAGGTAAAAAGCTAACCCTGCTGGCGCCCGTAGTTAAAGGTCGTAAAGGACACTACCGTGAACTATTTGTTCAGATTCGAAAAAGTGGATACACTAAAGTGCGCGTAGACGGGCAACTCACCGATATCACTTCAAAGATGCAGGTCGATCGTTTTAAGGTGCACGATATTGAGGTGGTAATTGATCGCATCATCGCGGATCCAGCGGACCGTTTTCGCATTGCCAGATCGGTAAATCTTGCACTCAAGGAAGGAAAAGGTATTCTGATGGTTCTGGAAGAGAATGGTGATGTGTACCATTACTCCAAGTATTTGATGGACCCTAAGACTGGTCTGAGTTACGACGAACCGGCGCCGAATACCTTTTCATTCAATTCCCCATACGGAGCTTGTCCGGAATGTGCCGGTTTGGGTGTTATTGAAGAAATAACCGAAGATTCAGTAATGCCCGATCGTACACTAAGTATTGCGCGTGGAGGCATTTTGCCCTTAGGTGAATACAGGGACATCTGGATTTTCAAAAAGATAGAGGCCATCCTGAAACGTCATAAGGTTTCGCTGTCTACGCCTTTACGGGATATTCCTGAGAAAGTCATGCATGTCCTATTGTATGGTGATGATGTTCCGGTAGCTGTACCCTCTGTAAAGTATCCGGGTACAGAATGGAATACACAATTCGAGGGCATCATCGCTTTCCTCCGAAAGATGAAAGAAGAGGAAAGCGATTCGGTTCGAAAATGGATGGAGGACTTTTTAGTAGTTCGTACCTGTCCAACATGCGAGGGAGCACGACTTAAAAAGGAATCGCTTCATTTCAGGATTGATAAAAAAAACATTGCTCAATTAGCCGATCTGGACATTGCTTCATTGGCAAGTTGGTTTAGGGATCTTGAAGACAGAATGGATGAACGCCAACGCACCATTGCTGTAGAAGTTTTGAAGGAGATCAGAAAACGAATCGGATTTTTATTGGATGTTGGTCTGGATTATCTTCAGCTGAACCGCCCGCTTAGAACATTGAGCGGTGGGGAGGCTCAACGCATTCGACTGGCCACACAAATCGGTACACAATTGGTTGGGGTTCTTTACATTTTAGATGAACCTAGTATTGGTTTGCATGCGCGGGATAATGAAAAGCTGATTCGTGCACTCAAAAATTTGCGTGATCTTGGAAACACGGTAATTGTCGTTGAGCACGATGAAGAGATGATGTTGGCTGCGGACTACATCATCGATATTGGGCCGGGCGCAGGCAGACATGGAGGTACTGTGGTTGCACAAGGACCGCCAGAAGTTTTTTTGAAAGGGGGAAGTACTACCGCCGCCTACATCACCGGTCGTAAAAAAATTGCTG
>JBMSPY010000100.1:0-7553 GCA_049423005.1 Cyclobacteriaceae bacterium | reverse complement strand
CCAGCTGATCCCTTTTTCGGTCGTCCTCAACAAACTTACCTCCAACGTTACTAACAAATGCAGGTGAAATTACTGGCAGATAGGTCAACATAAAGTTTCCCTGTAATGAACGATCAATGGTTGAATACTGTATCGAACGATTGATTCCAATGGTTAAGCCTTTCAAAAAAGAAGGCTGGAAGGCAAAATTAATTCCATTAAAGTACCGCTCATTGGACAACCGATCTGGAAAAACTTGCTCAGTAGTTCTTAATCCGGAATTTTCCAGAGGCAAACCACTACCATTTCTAAGACTGGCTACCAGTAGTTGAAATTCAATCGTTCCAAAGGGCAACTTTAAAGGCTGATAGGTATTCAGAGAAAGATGAGGAAAGCCCGGCGCATTGTTACTCATCATCAGAGAATTGAAAACAGATGGTCCCCACCACAGCGACTCCGTTCCCGCACTAAGCGCCAGCCACCTTCCGGCCTTTAAGCGGATCATAGAATTACGACCAAAGAAAAGCGGCTTGCTGGAAGTCCGCATAGAATCTTGCTCAAGAAATAAGGCATCCGGATAGAAACGAACGTCCAATAACTTAGAACTGAATTCAAAACCGGCATTCGCCATGAATTGGTAACCCTTGGCCAACACGTAGCTTCCATTATTCCGACCCCACGGTGAATTGGAATTCCATTGTCCACCCCAGGCCATAGGTAACAACCGGAATCGTAGATATCGGTTAGGATTTACTTTTCTGGCTTCTGAATCCTGAAAATAGAAATCCGGAAGACCACCCAGCGAATCCCTGCGAAAAACCGGTCGTACTGTAAACGAATAAGAATCAGGAAAATAACCCAATAATTGAAGATCTCTTAAAGTAAGCTCATCATCAGAGCCGGCTTCAGGATTAAGTTGAGCAACAGCAAGAAAAGGTACAAACAGAAATACCGCGAAGGTCTTAAGCACCTGAAAGCGTAAATCCATCTTTAAAACCTTTTGCAACTGTAAGGAGTTTATTCCACCGTAAGCGAACCAGAAAATAACCGATTAAAAATAAGGAATAAATAAGATGAATTAAGATTGGAAGGGGCCTTTCATACCACTTAAGCCATTTTCGTATAATCCAGATGTGATTCCGAATGTTGTAGAAATGAACATCGGGGCTGAGGTATCCTTCGCTACCTTTTTCAGCTGCACGGCTTGAGGCACCCCCAATATGATAGATTCTGGATTGAGGTACTACCTTCAATTGGTAGCCTGCCGCCGTTATTCGAAAAGAGAGATCGACATCCTCATAATATGCAAAGTATTGCTCGTTCAGTAGGCCAGTATTTTGTAATACCTCCGCACGAACCAAAAAGGCACAACCGGTTATCCACTCAACATCTGATAGGCGCTGGTCCGGATTAAAGGTTTTTATAGAGTGTGAGGTTCCGGTCAGGCGACTGAAGGTTCCGCCATTATTCCACACTTCTGCACGCTCCGGGTGGTTGAAGATGGAGGGTTGAACAGCACCAACTGCCGGATTTTGATCTAAAGCATCTAGCAAAGGCGATAGAAAATCAGGCTCCACAAAAACGTCGTTGTTGAGCATCAGAATATAGGTGTACCCCTGATCAACCGCATAGTTCAAACCTATATTGTTACCCCCGGCAAATCCATAATTCTTATCAAGCGCTATAAGAGTAATAGCCGGAAAAGCAGCTTTGATCTGCTGTACCGATCCGTCATACGATCCATTATCAATCAGAATAAGATCAAATCCTTCTCCCTTAACATTGCCTAATGACTCAAGACAGTTTCGCGTATGTTCGAAACTATTCCAATTCAGCACAATAACAGCTGTTCGATGCAAAGGCATTCAGATTATCCGTTACGTGAGAATCGGGAATACAACACTAGACAAAACAATTCCATAAACAGCGGATAGATACCCACAGCTGTCTGATTAAAAAACAAAATAAGCGCCAGTGAGGACACTACGGATACAGCCAATACAATCAAAGAAAACCAAAAGAGTTTTTGATAAGATTCTCGTAGCAACAGATCCAGCACATTATTGGCATTCAGCGCAATGAGTAAGGGTATAAAGCCGAAAAAACGGAAATAAAGAACAGCGTTAGAGTCGGCGTTATCAATAAAAAAATAAGACAAGGGCTCAGCACACAACTGAAGGAAAAGTGCACTTATTAGAAAGAAAACAAAATAACCCTTTTGAACCCTGGACCTGAATTTAGCCCATACTTCAGGATGTTGGTTAAAAAGTACTGCTGCACGCGGATAGATGGAAGCCGAAAACGCAGAAATGAGATTCCGTGTTGCACCGACTAATTTATCTACAACACCATATAAACCTAACGTTTCGGATGAAGCCATTCCTGCCACCGTGAACATAAAAATACTTTGCTGCAAAATAACAGAAGAATTGTTGAAGACCACATAGAAATTTTCCCTGATAGACTTGATCTGTCGGTCCCAGGAAGGCCAATAAAGCTTCAGATCATATTTTCTGAGAATAAATGCGGTCAAACAAAAGAAATAAACACAAAGGGGAATTGAAATAAACAAGTTTAAAAATGGAGCCACGTCCGAATACAAAGGAATGAAAACAACCAAGGCTATACTAACCAATCGGGCCACCAGGCTTCCCCAACTAACCCAATGCAATTTTTCTACACCAGACAGAAAAAAAACCGGACTGACGAGCTCAGTCAGAAGAAAGGGAATGATGGTTAAAAACAATAAAGGACTAAATCCAGTCGGTATTCGCAAGTATTCAATTGAAACAATGCCAGAAATGACCAGAAATAAACCCATCAGAAAAATTACACCGGAAAAGAGCAAGACACGTACGAAAAAGACTTCAGATAAAACTTCTGCCAATTGACCTTTCTCTTGACGGTATATCGAAATTCGTTTAACTGCCGTCTGATTGGTTCCGTAATTAACCAAGTTACCCAGCAAGGAAGCAAGACTCGTGGCCACAGCTACTTCTCCAAAAACAGCCAGACCATAGCGTCGGGTGATCAGCGGTATAACCAAAAGCTGAACCAACATTCCAGCTCCCTGGATTAAACTAAGATTAAAAAAATTCTTTGCAACCCCTCTTAATTCAAGTGCCATAATTTTTCTAACCTAAATGCGTTTGGGTAGTCTGTTGACTGAACTTTCTAACCGATCCGCGCGGCAATCAGCAACTCAATATTTTTATGTTTTAGGCCAAACTTTGATGCAATGGCTTCATTGGTTAAAACACCTTTGAATGTATAAACACCTTTGCGGTACCCAACCTGTCGAATGATAACTTCCTCAATACCTCCTTCTTCTGAAGCACGAAGGATGGTTGGTGTAAAGAAGTTGCTTAACGCCGTAGTCGCGGTCCGGGCTACGCGAGACGATATGTTCGGAACACAGTAATGAATGACTCCATATTTTCTGAAGACAGGATGGTGATGCGTGGTGATCTCACTGGTCGCAATGCAACCACCCTGATCGATACTAAGATCGATAATCAGTGCACCTTCCTTCATTTGCCGAACCATCTCCTCTGAAACCACATGGCGGACCCTTCCCTTTTCGGCCCGCAAAGCACCAATAACAACATCAGCCGTCTTCAGTGTTTCAGCCAGACCTGTCGTATCAATGGTTGAAGTATAAACTTGTTGACCCAGCAAATGCTTTATGCGGCGGAGTTTGTACAAGTGATTATCGAAAATCTGGATTTCAGCACCCATACTCAGTGCAATGCGCGCCACATTCTCGGCTACAGTACCTGCACCGATGATAACCATTTTCGTTGAAGGAACCCCGGTAACTCCACCCAATACAAGACCGCGACCCGAGTCAACCGAACTTAAATATTGTGCAGCAACAGAGATGGCAGCCATACCTGCAATTTCACTGAGCACACGAATGACCGGCATACCACCACCCTTGTCCTCAATAAACTCATAAGCAAGGGCAGTAACCTTTTTTTTCAATAATTGATCAATAAAATCCTTCTCCATATGCCCGAGCTGAATGGCAGAAATCAGAGTTTGTCCTGGTTTCATCAGCTCAATTTCGGAGAGTGTCGGTGGCTCTATCTTAAGAATAACCTCAGCTTTGTAAACTTCCTGAGGGCTGTAAACAATCTTGGCTCCGGCCTCACTGTATTCCCGGTCGGAGAAATTAGATCCCTCCCCTGCCTTTGTTTCAATCCATACTTCATGACCATTGGATACCAGCAAACCCACAGCATCGGGTGTCAGCGATATGCGCTTTTCCTGTAGCGCAATTTCACGTGGCAAGCCAATAAAAAATTGCTGTTTACCGGATTGAACAGGAGCAAGTTTCTCCTGCGGTGAGAGCGATAATTTGGCAATGGCAGCGAAAGAACTTTTGCGTTCGGGCATTAACAAAAATAAGAAATTGTTTTGGCTTCGTGAATGACCACTACAAGCTATCAGCCCGACAGCCCTACCCGAGTGGGTTAACTAAAAACCATTTTATCTATTTTTGCTTCATGAAATTATCGCGCCCGCTTTTTATCGCGTTTGAAGGTATTGATGGTTCAGGAAAGAGTACGCAGGCACGAAAGCTAAGGGACTGGCTGATGGCCAACGGAAATAATGTCCATTTGACTGCAGAGCCTACCAAAAGACCAATCGGTAAAATGATCCGGGATATCTTCAGTGGACAAACCAAAGCCGATGAGCGTGTAATTGCCGGATTGTTCGTAGCCGACCGTCTTGACCATATCCTGAATGCCGATGAAGGCATGCTCTCCATCCTAAAATCTGGAATTACCGTTATATCCGACCGATACTACCTCTCCTCCTATGCCTACCATGGCGTGCACACCGATATGAATTGGGTAATCAATGCTAACGCCATGGCCGCACAGTTACTTCGACCAGACCTTACCATCTTTATTGACGTTACCCCCGAAGTAGCCATGGAACGGATCAAGGCGTCACGCGAATCGGTGGAGCTCTATGAAACATTAGAAAATCTGAATGCCGTCCGGGCAAAGTATATGGAGGCCATTGAGAAAGTAGGGAATAGTGAAAATGTTATAGTTATTGATGGAAGTCTGTCTGAGGCAGATGTGGAGATGAGGATTAAGGAGGTTATTGTAGGCCGAAAATAGTTTTCGGATTTCAATTTTTGCTATTCAGTTGGTCTGTTGTCCATTCTCAACTCGTCGCAATTTAGTCTATAAAGTGAATTAAAATCCGTGATCGTCGGACGAAGTTGAGGCCAAGCCAATCTTCACTGCACGCGAACCATCCTCATTTCCGCTGATCGGTGCTCAAGAAATACCTCAACACACTGCTCAGGTTTTAAATCCTCCAATCGCTCAGGCCACTCAATGAAGCAGTAGTGACCAGACTCAAGAAATTCAACTAGACCAAGATCAAGGAGTTCAAGCTTTGACTTGGTACGATACAAATCAAAATGATTGACCGGACCAACCTTTGTTTCGTAACGATTCATGATGGCAAAGGTAGGACTATTGACAAGCCTCGGATCGCCACCCATCTTTTCAATCAAAGTGGTAATCAGTGTGGTTTTACCGGCTCCGGGTTCACCGAAAAACAACCAAACCTTCCGACCTCCTGCAGCTTTAAGAACAATGTCAGCAGCATCTCCAATTCGGGATAAATCAAATTCGAAAGAATTGGTGGCCAAATAAGGATCAGACATTGCGTGGGGATAAAGTGATGATCGGAACAATCATTTCTTCCAGGCTAACACCACCGTGCTGAAAAGTGTCTTTATAGAAATTCACATAATAATTGTAGTTATTGGGATAGGCAAAAAACTGATCTTCAACAGCAAAAACATAACTGGTGCTTACCGCTTGTCGTGGCAGAAATAAACGCTCCGGCTTCGATACTGCCATTATTTTATCACCCTCAAACCCAAGATTTTTTCCCTGCTTGTACCTCAAATTGGTATTCACACTGCGATCACCGGCAATTTTAAATGGTCGCTTGACCCGTATCGTTCCATGATCGGTAGTAATGATTATTCGACCTTTCTTGGCCGCCACCATCTTCATCATTTCCCAAAGTGGAGAATGCAAAAACCATGAATGCGTTATGGAACGATAGGCAGATTCATCGGGAGCCAATTCACGAATCATCGCCATATCGGTACGGGCGTGCGACAACATATCCACAAAATTGTAGACAATCACATTCAGGTCGTTTTTAAATAAATTATTAAACGTATCAACCAGCTCTTTTCCTTCCTCCAGCTTCTTGATCTTATGATAAGAAGCACGAATTTTTAAATGATTACGCTCAATTTGTTTTTGCAAAAATTCATCTTCAAAATTATTCTTGCCTTCTTCATCATCCTCCCCTACCCACAATTGTGGATGCGTCCGTTGCATTTCAGAGGGTAATAAGCCGCTGAATATAGCATTCCGCGCATATGCCGTAGTCGTCGGCAGAATACTGTAGTAGGTTGACTCTTCCTCTACATTAAAATACTGCGCAATCTCAGGCTCCAGCACTTTCCACTGATCGAAGCGTAGATTATCAATCAAAAAAACAAATAAAGGCTCACCGGATTTCAACTTTGGAAAAATTTTCCGCTTCATCAACTGATGAGAGAGAACAGGACGCGAAGCATTCGGATCATTTAGCCATTTCTCATAATTCTTACGAATGAATTTACAGAAGTTGGCATTCGCTTCGACGCGCTGCGATTCCAGCACTTCAGCCATCTCTTTATTTTCTGCCGACTCCATCTGCAAATCCCAAAATACCAGCTTCCGATACAAATCCGACCACTCCTCGTGACTCAGCTCTCCCATAAACGCCATACTGATGCGCTGAAATTCCTGCTGATAAGACGCATTGGTCTTTTCAATAACAAGGCGCTTATTATCCAGAATCTTTTTTACGGATATAAGAATTTGGTTTGGATTGAGCGGCTTTATAAGGTAGTCGTCGATCTTCGCACCAATAGCCTCCTCCTTGATCTGCTCCTCCTCATTCTTGGTAATCATCACCACTGGCAAGGATGGTTTTGAGTATTTGATAAGCGTAAGTGCCTCCAACCCAGACATACCCGGCATGTGTTCATCCAGAAATACTACATCGTAGTGTCTGGCCAGCGATTGCTCTACTGCATCAGATCCGTTATTCACCGGGGTGATATCGTATCCACGCTGGTTAAGAAAGAGGATGTGCGGCTTCAATAAATCGATCTCATCATCGGCCCACAATATGTTATATCTTTGCATCATACAAAATTAATCATTTGTCCGGCGCTCACCCTAACCAAACTGACCCCACCGGCCGCCCGTTGTCATGAAGCGCAAAATTATAAACGACCCTTTGCACGGTTTCGTATCCGTACAGAGTGAATTGATCCTAGACCTGATCGCGCACCCCTGGTTTCAACGTCTACGCCACATCCGCCAGTTGGGAATGGCCGATACGGTTTACCCAGGTGCTGCCCATTCCAGGTTTCAACATGCGTTGGGCGCCTACCATTTGATGGGACAGGCTATTCAAAGTCTGCGTAACAAAGGCGTATCCATTTCAGAAGAAGAAGCAGAAGCTGTCGAATT
>JBMSPY010000099.1:0-7644 GCA_049423005.1 Cyclobacteriaceae bacterium | reverse complement strand
CAATGCCCAGGAAGTAGCAGAACCTAGCGAACCTGTTACACGAAGGGTAGCAGATCCTCCAGAGCAAATCTGAGATACATCAGAAGAAACTGAAGTAAATACAGGATTATCCAGTACAGTAACCTTGACTGATTTACACTGAACATTATCAGCACATGATCCAATGGGCTTCACGAAATACGTGGTTGTAATCTCAGGGGTTAAAACAAAAACACCTGAAGCATTAGAAGCCAGCGGAGTACCAGAGCAACTATCCTTAAAAAGGCCCCAAGAGGTAGCTGCACCAAGGGTGCCACTAGTAGTTAAAGTGACTGATCCACCTTTACAAACTTCAGTCTTATCAGAGGTTACTGATGTTAATGAAGGTACCGCGGACACAACAATCTCAACAGACCTACAGGCAATTTGATCCGAGCAAGTACCGACTGCTTTGATGAAGTATGTGGTAGTTTGGGTAGGTGATACGCTGAAAACTCCCTGGGCATTGGAAGCAAGCGCTGTTCCAGAACAATTGGTAGCAAATAAAGCCCATGAACTTGCAGAACCTAAGGATCCAGTAACCGTAATGGTTGAACTTTCACCGACACAAATCTTATCCTTTGAAGCAACCACCGTTGTAATTACCGGAGATGCATTTACCGTAACCGTAACCGATTTGCACTCAATTGTTGAGGAGCATGAACCAACTGGCTTCACAAAATAAGTGGTCGTTTGAGTTGGGCTAACGTTAAAGGAATTGGTTGTACCAGAGGCAATAGGCTGGCCCGAACAACTTCCGCTATAAAGCTCCCAACCCGAGGCAGCACCAAGTGAGCCAGTTATCGTTAAGGTTACTGACTCCCCTTTACAAACCTCCGTTCTATTAGAAGTAACAGATGTCAACGATGGAGCAGCTGAAACAGCAATTTCAACAGATTGACAAGCAATTTGATCTGAACATGTACCGATTGGCTTTATGAAATACTTGGTTGTTTGAGTTGGTGAAACGGTAAAGACCCCTTGAGCATTCGAGGCAAGCGCTGTTCCAGAACAATTGGTAGCAAATAAAGCCCATGAACTTGCAGAACCTAAGGATCCAGTAACCGTAATGGTTGAACTTTCACCGACACAAATCTTATCCTTTGAAGCAACCACCGTTGTAATTACCGGAGATGCATTTACCGTAACCGTAACCGATTTGCACTCAATTGTTGAGGAGCATGAACCAACTGGCTTCACAAAATAAGTGGTCGTTTGAGTTGGGCTAACGCTAAAGGAACCGGTTCTTCCGGAGGCTATTGGCTGCCCAGAGCATGAACCGCTATAAAGCTCCCAGGATGAAGCAGCACCAAGCGATCCATTAACAGTCAATGTCGCTGATTGACCTGAGCAAATAGTAGCGACCGATGAAGAGATACCATTCAACACCGGTGGTGAAGAAAGGGTAACCTGAACAGCCTTACAAATTACCTGATCAGAGCAAGAACCAATTGGTTTGACGTAATAAATGGTCGTCACGGATGGAGAAACCGTAAAGACTCCGTTTGAATTTGTGGCAACGGGTGTACCTGAACAACTACCGGCGAACAAACTCCATCCACTTGCTGACCCAAGGGAACCACTAACAGTCAGCGTAACGATTTCACCCAAACAAATATCCGTATCGGATGCAGTAAGGTTTTCAAGAACAGGTACAGTCAGTACAGTGACCTGCACGGATTTGCATTGAACTACATTCTCAGAGCAAGTACCTGTAGGCTTAACAAAATAGGTCGTATTTTCAGTAGGACTAACCTGGAAAATACCGGTAGCATTTGATGCAACCGGAGTGCCATCACAACTTCCCTTAAAAAGTTGCCAGCCACTAGCAGCCCCAAGACTTCCGGTTACAGTAAGTGTTGTGGAGTTTCCTGCACAAATGGTAGACGATGAAGCTGAAATTGAAGTCAAGGTTGGCGTTGTCAATACCTGGATAGAAATCTCCTTACATGGTATTGTTTGAGCACAAGACCCAATAGGCTTGACAAAATATTTAGTAGTTGTAGTAGGAGAAACAGTGAAAACTCCTGTTGAGTTTGAGGCCAATGGTGTACCTGAACAATCCCCACTAAACAAACCCCAAGAAGTAGCCGCACCTAATGTGCCGGTAACCGTAATCACAGTAGAAGTGCCGGAACATATAGATGTTGAGGAAGCAGTTACCTGTTGGAGATTAGGTAGATTTAAAACCTTAATTTCAATGGATTTACACGAAACTGTTCCAGAGCAATCCCCTACAGGACCAACAAAATAAGTGGTCGTTTGCAAAGGATTCACAACGAACACTCCTGTTGCATTTGAGGCAATCGGTGTTCCTCCGCAAGATCCAGAATACAAATTCCAGCCAGAGGCAGCACCAAGACTTCCTGTAATGGAGATGGTGCTGGATTGTCCCTGACAAATTTCTAAGGTAGAAGCAGAGATTGCGGAAATACTTGGTAACTGTTTAACCCGAACCTCGGTCTGAAAACATTGGTCAGGTTTGGAGCAACCTCCTTCTGGACGAAGGTAATAGACAGTTGTGGCTGTAGGTGTAACCTGAAATACACCTGTTGTATTACTTGCGATTAACGTACCACCACAAGATCCTGAATAAAGGTGCCAACCCGTTGCGGTACCAAGTGTTCCTGTTACCGTTAGCGTTGTTGAATTACCTACGCAGAAGTCATTTTGGGAGGAAGTAAATGAGGTTACCTGTGGCAATGGATTAACAATAATCTGAACCTGCGCACAGGTTGCATTTTCTACACAAAGACCCTCGGCTTTAACAAAATAGGTAGTGTTGGAAGTAGGCGCTACCTGGAATATTCCAGTCTCATTTGTGGCAAGAATGGTTCCTCCACAATTCCCACTATACAAACTCCACCTTTCTGCAGAATTTCTTGTTCCTACAACAGTAAGTGTAATGGTCTCTCCATTGCATATCTCTGTTTTAGATGCTGTAATAGATTGTAATACCGGATCTACACAAGCGGCCAATTCAATTCCAGAGACCATTGCATTATTAGTGGTCGGCTCAAAGTCAAGATTCAATATTCCGTCATTCACTAGCGCAATATGATCCTCCTTATAGGCCTTAAAGGAGCCCCCTGCCGCAGAGAAGACGTCCAATGCAGTTCGCGTCGGAGTAGAGGACTCTACATAAACGTCAAAGACTCTTGAATTTGGAAGTGCAAAGAATTTTTCAGCGTAGTGAAGCGTGACTTTATACTTACCAATGCCCGGAGTCGGAATCTGGTAATAGAATTTGCCATATCGATCGGACTGGTAAACAGCATCAAACACCGTATTGTCGATAGCAGAAGAGCTGGTAAGTATAGCACCTCCAACAAAATAGGTGTCGGCTCGCCAGGTAGTTGATCCGAACGTTTGAGATGCGCCTCCAGCGTTTATTCGTAAGGAGTAATTAATGGGCTCGACAATACTTAAGGTAAATGCTTCTGTGTCCACTCCACCTTTTCCATCAGATACAGACACCGTTACCTGATTTGGCCCCAAACCAGATTCAATCGTTCCACTAATCAAACCTGTGTTCTGATCCAATTGCAAGGAAGCTGGTAAGCCCACCGCCGAATAGGTAAGGACATCCTGGCGATCGGCATCGGAAGCGATTAAATTAAGTTGTACCGGTGCTCCCTGGAAATAGGAAACACTTCCCGGATTAACCAGAACGGGAGCACTATTTGGCGGAGCGGTTAACGTATAAACCGCCAGTTCAATTCCACTGATTTTAGCTTGGTCTACAACACCTGTAAAACTCAAATTCAACGCCCCATCTGAAACCTGAAGCGAATCAAAAGTCATGATCACTGCTTTAGCCTTACCCCCCGCTGTTGCGAAAATATCAAAATTTTGAAGGATGGGCTGACCCTCTGCACTTACATTCATTACGCGTGCGCCAACACCAAGATTATTTTTTAATCCATGATAGATTTCAGCGAAATGTAATTTCAGTTGGTAATAGCCTGCCGTAGTTACAGGTATGGCATAAGAGAATGCCAGTCCATAACGCTCGGTTTGATAAACAACATCTTCAGTTGTATTGTCAATAGGTACAGGATTGGTAAAGGTTTTTCCTCCTGTAAAATTCACATCCGCTAACCAGTTATTGTAGACTGCACCTCCACTATTAATCAACTTAACTAAAGAGGGTTTTGGAACAATCTGAAGGGTGAACGTAAAGTCTGTGAATTCAGATTCAGGGTTGGTGGCGCGCACGGTAAACTGAACGGAACCGGTAACTCCAGGATTCAACGAGACTGAAAGCAGTGAACCATTTAATGAATTTGAAGACACTACCGAGTTGTTACTAACCGTCACAACAGTGTAGGAGAGATCAACTCCATTTCCATCAAAAATTTTTGAAAGGTCAAGTTGAAAGGTGTTGTTGTTTGAATTTACAAATTGTGTATACGTGGCGTCTGCATTTGGATCTACCGTAGGTTTCGAAGAAGTTACCTGAATGTAGTCCCAGGCTGCAGAAAATCGGTTGGCCGTACCGGAACTCGCAATAAGGCCGGTAGCCAGTGCACTGCTTCCATTCAACACTCCTGAGAAAGATGATGGAAGAGATACAGCTGTACCAATAGAGATAGGTGTCGACTGACCAGAAATTAAATAGGAAAATGAAACAGTGCTCGCAGTTGGATCGATTTGAGCCAGCAGGGTTATGCCACCGGCAGATAATATTCCACTCACAGGAAAAGTCTGATTGACAAATGTTGTTCCGCTATTTTCTCCTACAACTGCGAAACCAGGTTGGCCATTATTAGCCGATAAAACAATTTTCAGATAGTTATCCTGATCACCTTTTCCAATAAAAATTCCTTGAGACTGATTTTGTAATTGAGCTCCAGTTGCACCCCCGAAAAAGGGGCCTTGCATCAACGATTTAATGGTAACAATTTCCTGAGGATCGGTGATTTTAAACCCAAATTGAAAACCATATTTCTGATTGTTGGTTAGAGCGTCGCCTGCTACTGCCGGAACGTTAGCGATTCCAACGGCGCCTCCCATGATTAAATCAGGATCTGATTCGTCATACAATGCAGTGTAATTGTCCTGTCCGTTTGTCATCAAACCGGTGAAACCCAATCCAAAAAGCCCCGTTCCAGGGTCACCATTCAGCATCGGATAGTTTACCGGTATACCTTTGGATAATCCATTGCTTGCATCCACCGCAAAGGCATCTGCTGTATCCAATTGGCCGTCGTTGTCGTCATCCGGATCATTGAGGTTTGAAATAAAGTCACCGTCAGCATCCTCAGGCTGGCTGGCAGTTGAACAATAATTCGTTCCATTTGATGTTTCATCACCATTGCTAAAGCCGTCCCCATCATCATCAACTGAAAAATCAGTTGGAGACCCTGAGCATTGCGCAGCGGCGCTGAGTTTTTCCGTTGTATTTACAACTCCACCACTACCCTTGATGGTTGAACCAGAGGACAGATAGATTTGGTTGTTGTACACAAGTGCACCGGTACCATGTCTTCCAATGCTTAACGTTGCCACGTTTCTCCAAGCCTGCGTCAAAGGACTATAGGCCTGCACCTGATTATGAGCAGCATTTTGAGTATCGGACTCTCCACCAATGACTAAAAGTTCATTGTTCAACACCACCGTCATGGTGCCTGCCCTTTTTGTAGGGATACTTGCATTAAGCGGTAATGTAGACCAAGTTTGAGCATTTAAATCAAAGACATCAACCTCACCAATGGTTACACCGAAAACGTTACCCGCAGCATTTGTTTTCCTGCCTCCTGCTAAATAGATTTTTCCGTCTATTACTCCTGCTTGAAAATGATCCCGCTCCCGTGGAAGATCCGGGAGTTCAGTCCACGTTAATGTCGTTGGATTAAACTTATCCATCCATTTAACCCAGCCATTTTGGTGTCCGTTGGTGATACCACCCAAAAGGTAGAATTCATCGTTGTACACTACCAATCCAGCAGAGCCCCTGGGACGTGGAATAGCAGGGCCTTTGGACCAAGTTTGACTTTGGGTATCATAGATATATACATCGGCGATAGGCGTTTCCGGATTGCTTCCAGTATTTCCTGTTGAGAAGTTTCCTGTATAAGCACCAATCACATAAATTTTATCTTGCCAAACCACAGGCTGAAAATGATGCATTTTACTTATTGGTAAAGCACCTCCTGTAGACCACACTTTCTGAACCGGATCGTAAACATTAACCACAGTGGTTTCCCGTCCACCAATCAGGTAAAATTTTCCACCAACTTCTATAAAACCATTTTCATGACGCGCTACTGGAGTGCTTCCATCGCTTGCAATTTCAGGAAGCCAGGAACCTCCCGGCTCAAATACCGTAACAGCATCCGAACCATAGGTGGCTGCCCAAATAGTTCCTTCAAAAATGGAACCGTTACCTTGAGCGGTAACATCCAGCGGAGTTGATCCAAATCCTGAGGCAATTTTTTCAACAAGTTGCGTTGCAGTACCATCGGCATTGAACTTAATCCTGTACAAGGCACCATCATAGCTGGCGGCAATAAGATCCCCACTCAGTACGCCGTCGAAATAGGCTTCAGAAGTGTATTCCGTAAGGCCATTGGTTGAGGTTGTCCATGTGTGGAGGGCTCCATCATTTACACCAGGGTTTCGAAAATCACCCTCTACCGGGTTAGCCAATGACGGAGGTACCGGTGGCCAGTCAGAAGTTGGGCTAAGCTCAAAAACGGCTGTTGAGGTTGAATTATCAAATCGATACAGGCCTGCACCTAAAGGATTTGCACGAATTGGAACAGGATGACCTCCGTAGATTGGCATCATCCCTGGTTTTGAAACCAAATGAAGATTATCAAGATTATTCACCTTCGCATCATTTGGACCAGCTGCCGTTGAACCCGGCTCACCAACTACATAGTTATTCGTAACATTGGTTGTTAATGGATCTCCAAAGGCGCCCTCCTGATCAGGATGACCACCCCAACCACCATTAGCTCCGTTATCGATGGTATAAAGTCTACCTTCTTTTCCAGGAGTTTTAGTCAAAACAATATCATAAGCGTTTCGGTATCCAGGTGAATGAATTTGTACGGGGCCACCAATTACCAATTTGGCCTGATTCAAGCCATCGTTTCCACCAAAGGGGTCATTTAAATCGGAACCATCCGGGTTGTTGGCTCGTGTGGGGTCGTCAAGAGTTGGGAGGACATAAGTACCTCCAAAATCATTATCAATTTTGGTGAGATCAACTTTTATAATGGCGGCAGCAAGTGCGTACTCAGTAAGAAATGCAAAATTGTTTGAGGGAGCACCTGCGTTGGTGTGTCCACCAACAGCCACGTAGAGAATATTATTGGCCTCATCTAACTGAAGACCGTTATTGGCATGGTTTTCTTCAGACCGCGGTAGGCCTATTACTACATCGGTTTTTGTCCAAGCAGATCCAGTCCAATTTAAACGCGAAATGATACCAGAATTGGTATCCAGGTTTTTATCTCCGCCGGTTCCACCCCCTCCTATCCTGGAGTCGCTGGAAGAAACATAAACAACCGGATTGGAAGCTGTTCCGGTTACTAAAATTCCGGTGATTTGCCTTTCCTTGACGGTAGTATTTAAGGTTCCATCGTCGTTATGATTGGGAATATCCTTGATCAGGTT
>JBMSPY010000098.1:0-7644 GCA_049423005.1 Cyclobacteriaceae bacterium | reverse complement strand
AGAAAATATTCCGGTTGGTCAGTTTTATCACGTTAACGTTGACATGAACCACCCCTATAATGTTTATGGTGGCATGCAGGATAACGGTACTTGGGTTGGCCCGGCTTATGTTTGGCGTAACAGCGGCATTCGAAATTCCTATTGGCAGGAAGTTTACTTTGGTGACGGCTTTGATGCTGCACCAGACCCTGACAATAGCCGGTATGGATACGCCATGTCACAGGGTGGTAATTTAGGACGTTACGATATCCAGACAGGATTTGTAAAAAATATCAGACCTACCCACCCTGATCCAGAGATGAAATTACGTTTCAACTGGAACGCTGCTTTTGCTCAGGATCCATTTAATGCTTCCATTATTTACTATGGTAGTCAGTTTCTGCACCGCAGCTCTGATAAAGGAAGCACATGGGATATTATTTCGAGCGATCTGACAACGAACGATCCGGCCAAACAACGTCAGTTTGAAAGCGGAGGCCTCACGATGGATGCTACAGGTGCTGAAAACCACTGCACTCTTCTAACGATTGCCCCTAGTCCTAAAAAACAAGGCGTGATCTGGACAGGTAGTGATGATGGACAGGTTCAAGTCACAGAAGATGGCGGAAAAACGTGGAGAAATGTAACCGCTAAAATTACCGGCATGCCGAAAAATGCGTGGGTGCCGCAGATCCAGGCTTCAACACACAATCCTGGAGAGGCCTTTGTGGTAGTAAACAATTATCGTCAAGGTGATTACAAGCCCTATTTCTTCCGGACCCGTGATTACGGCGCAACCTGGGAGAGTTTGGCCGGTGTTGCTCAAATTGGTGACAGTAATTATGTTTTGGCCAGCGTTCAGGATCCAATTGAACCTAAGTTGCTCTTTCTCGGTACCGAGAATGGCTTATTTGTAAGTATCGATGATGGTAAAAACTGGACTCGTTGGACCAATGATTATCCGGCTGGTGTACCAACAATGGATCTGGTCATTCATCCTAGGGAACATGATCTGGTTATCGGAACATTTGGTCGTGCCTTTTACATCATGGATGATATTCGTCCTTTGCGCGCCTTAGCTAAGTCTGGTGATGGACTTCTGAACAAAACCGTTCACCTGTTCACACCACCGGATGCCTATGCGGCAACCATTCAGCAGCCGGAAGGACCTCGGTTCGATGCTGACGCGATCTATAACGGAGAAAATCGTCAAAGCGGCGCTATGATTTCTTATGTGGTCAATAAGCCGACAGATGCTACCGAGGAGAAAAAATCAGAAGTTGCAGCTAAGCCCGTAGGTAAGGGTGCAAAGGTTGCCGAAGCCCCCGCCATAAAGGAGGCGCCTAAGGGGCCTAAGCCTAAGACGGATTCTGTGCGACTGGAGGTTTTTGATGCACAAAACCGACTGATCCGTACAATCAATCAGAAAGCTCCGGAAGAAAATGGTGTTCATCGCATGTATTGGAATTTGACTGAACGAGGCGTTCGTCCTCCGGCACGTCCCGGTGCTATGGGTGGTCGCAGAGGATTTTTCGGCGAACCATCCGGTCCTGTGGTGAAACCCGGCACCTATAAACTTCGAATTTCCTTTGGTGGTCAGAAGGACTCTACTTCTATTCAGGTTTTTGCTGATCCACGGTTGAATAGAGATCCTAAAGTGGAGCAGGATCGTTATGATCTTCAAAAGGCTGCTATGAAATTAACCGAATCCATGGGAATAGCTTCACGCAGACTGAATGAAAGCTCTGCTATTGTAGATGAATTTGATAAAAAGATCAAGGAGACAAAGCGCGCTGATCTTAAAGATGCCGGACAACAGACTAAAGCCATGCGTGATAGCCTTAACGTGTTGATGGACCTTGTTTATGGAAAAGAGGATAAGCGTCAAGGTATTACCATGTCAGAGACAAGAACAGCCATGGATTATGTCTACACGGCAAGCAGTTACATCGGCCGGGCACTTGACCCGGTTAATGATACGGACAAACGCGTCATGCAACATGCATCCGATAAGGTAAATGGGGTACTCAAGCGCGTTGATGTATTCTTTACTGGTCCCTGGAAACAATACCGCGAAATGATGGAAAAAACCAATCTATCCCCATTCAAGGATTATCCGCCACTTATTAAAAATTGATTTCTAATGAAAACCTCCGGCACAACCGGAGGTTTTTTATTTTGCATCAATTATGTTTTCGATCCAAGATCTTTCCTTCAGCTGGCCGATGAAGCCTGTGGTGCACTTTCCTGACTTTCAGGTGGCACCGGGAAAGATTAAATTGATTTTGGGCGGTTCCGGTACCGGAAAAACGACGCTACTTCATCTGATTGGAGGCTTATTGCGTCCAGCTACCGGTACGGTCAAACTGCAGGGTATTGAATTGACTAAGCTTGGTTCTGCAGATTTGGATAAAATCAGGGGAACTAAAATGGGCTACATTTTTCAACAGCATTTTCTCATCAAATCACTAACCGTTCGACAGAATCTCTTGATGCCTGTATGGCTTGGTAGTCTAAGCCAGGATCAGGGTTTAGTTGATTCTATATTGGAAAAGCTAGGGCTGCAGGAAAAGACAAATTCGCTTGTTGGCGAACTTAGCTACGGACAGCAACAACGTGTTGCTATCGGTCGCGCTTTGGTACATCGTCCTGCACTGATTATAGCCGATGAACCAACCAGTGCACTGGATGATGATAATTGCTATCGCGTCATGGATTTACTCAGCAGTCTATGCAAGGAGCACAACGCAGCCTTACTGATTGCGACGCACGACCACCGTTTAAAAACAATCACGGATGATCATTTGATGTTATGAACAATCTGAAATTTGTTTGGGCATCTATTCGACAGCAGCGTCTGCAATCTTTGCTCACAGTAGTTTTATTTACAGTAAGCGTAGGAATTTCAATTGCTGTTGTATCCTTTACCGAACAGGTTGGTAACCGATTAGAGCAGTCGACCTCCGGAATTGATCTTGTGGTAGGCGCCAAAGGCAGTCCCCTGCAAATAATTTTATGTAGCGTATTTCATGCCGATTATCCCACAGGTAATATTCCCCTGTATGAGGCTGAACGCATTTCCCGTCATCGTTTGGTTAAAGAGGCATTACCGCTTGCTTTAGGTGATGCTTATGAAGGCTTTCGTATTGTAGGCAGTAACCAAAAATTCAGGGATTGGTATGGTTGTAAAGTCCAGGAAGGTCAGTGGTGGCAGCAGGATCTTGAGGTGGTTCTTGGTTCCCGTGTTGCAGAACGGACTGGTTTAAAAATTGGCGATTCCTTGGCCAGTGCGCACGGATTGACAGAAGCCAATGACGATCATAAGGATGCGGTGTACCGAGTTGTGGGCATTCTTCAGTCTTCAGGTGGAATAACCGACGACTTGATCCTTACTTCAGTATCGAGTTTATGGAAAGTTCATCACCTTGAACGTAAAGCGGTTACAGTGCCTTCCAAATTGGTCCCTCAGGCAGATGCTTCCGACAGTACGGCGGAGATAACATCTTTACTGCTGCGCTTTAGAAATCCACTGGCTGCGTTACAGTTACCACGTATCATTAATCAGGGAACTTCTATGCAGGCCGCTTCACCTGCATTTGAGTCCTCACGGCTTCAGAATATTATTGGAGTGGGAACAGAGGTGCTTTCCGTTTTCGCCTGGCTGGTACTTGGACTTTCCGGATTCAGTATATTTATTTCGCTGCTTTCCGGAATGAAGGAACGACAGTTTGATTTGGCTGTGATGCGTGTGATGGGTGCTAGTCGGATTCGCATATTTTCTGTTATTATTTTGGAAGGCTTCCTATTAGCATTGCTTGGTGCCACACTTGGACTTTTAGCTGGCCATTCCGCATTGTCGGGGATTTGGTTTAATGAGGCTATTTCCCGGAATGGTATCTCAGCCTTATTTTTTAGTTCTACGGAATGGTATATTTTCTGTCTGGCTATTCTCGTCGGAATTTTTGGTTCATTGCTGCCAGCCATACGGGCTGCGAAGGCCGATGTACATTCCATATTAACACGATAACTTTACCTTATATTTTACACTATGATGCTCCGCCTTCTTCTTTTCATTGTCCTGATCCCAGGGATTAGTAAAGCTCAAACAGATTATTGGGCTGTTTTCTCCAAAACCCGTTTTGAAGTTAAGTACAGTGAAAAAGCTCAGGAATATCTCAACTTTCCTGTTTTTCCTGCAGAGGTTAAAGCGCTGGAAGGTAAAGTGATTTCTGTTGAGGGCTATTACCTTCCTGTCGATGTGGTTGGTGAGGCTTATGTGATTATTTCCAAGTACCCTTACAGTCAATGTTTTTTTTGCGGTGGCGCAGGACCAGAAACCATTGCAGAGGTCAGCTTTAAAACCAAGCCCCCCAAATTTACAGCTGATCAATACATTCGGGTAAAAGGAAAATTAAAACTGAATCTCGACGATATCGATCGGACCAATTTTATTCTTCAGGAGGCTGAGTTAATTCAAAAATAAACTCCTAAGGATTGCCCCAGTTCGCTGGATCTTTTCTCCATTGAGCGACAAACTCCATTTGTCCTGCATCCATATACTTCAACCGAACAGCCTCTTGCAACAAGTGACTGAAATCAGAGAGGCATACCAAAGGAATGCGGGCAGCTTCAAAATTATTTGAAGCAGTTTCAAATCCATAGGTAAAGATGGCCACCATACCGATAACCTGAAATCCCGCATCGCGTAAAGCCTCAGCGGCCTTGATGGAGCTGCCGCCTGTTGAAACCAAATCTTCGATCAGGACTACCTTCTGATTTTTAACAATTTTTCCTTCAATCAGATTTTGCATTCCGTGATCTTTCGGCTTGGGCCGCACATACAAAAAAGGAAGATCAAGGCTTTCCGCTACCAGTGCGCCTTGGGCAATGCCGGCCGTCGCCACTCCGGCGATGCTTTCGACATCTGGAAAGTGATTCTTTATAGCTTCCACAAGAGCTTTTTTGATGTAAGTGCGCTTTTCCGGATAGGACAGAGCCAGACGATTGTCGCAGTACACCGGGGATTTCCAGCCAGAGCTCCAGGTGAAGGGTTCAGACGGGCTAAGTTTGATGGCACTGATTTCCAAAAGTAAAGCGGAGACCGGCGCTGCGGAGGAGTTAAAAATCGTTGTCATTTGGCTACCAAGTTATAAAATCGAAAGATTTGATTTGTCTGTATGCAATTATTTTATGTTTTTGCATGACCCAGAACCTACCGAACTCGAAATGAATTTATTTATTAACGACATCCCGGTTACTATTTTGAAATCGGGAAAAAAACCGGCCTTCGGGGATGTCAATCATGTTCTTGATGCAAGTGCTGAAAAAATAATTAAGGCTGCACTCATCAATCACGTTTGGATAAAAAACGTTTCGGTTGCAGATATGGAGGTCATCCTGGATCACCTCGATTCTGGTGTCCCCCTTCAACTCATTTCACTCGTTGTTTCTGTAAAGGATATCAAGTCTATAAAAGATTTTCTTCGCCGCCGTTTTAAGGTTATTGATGCGGCTGGGGGTATCGTCGCTAAACGCGGTCGATTGTTGATGATTTTCCGGATGAAGAAATGGGATTTACCTAAGGGAAAGCGCGATCCCGGAGAATCCAGCCGGCAAACCGCCGTACGTGAAGTAAATGAGGAGTGTGGAGTAGATGTTAGACTTGGAAAGCGAATCGTCACCACCTGGCATACGTACACCATGAATAAAAATAAAATGCTGAAGCGTACGCGTTGGTATGCGATGCAGTTGGAGGACGATTCAAAAATGAAGCCCGCAACTCAGGAAGATATTGAAGAAATCCGCTGGATGACACGCAAGGAAGTATACCACGCTTTGGAAAATTCCTACAACTCGATTCGATTCGTCTTTAGCCGTTATTACGCGTGGCTAGACGAAAAATCCTGATTTGAAAATTAAAGGGTGTACGGCAGCATGGCCGATACGTCACCACCGTAGCGGTGGACCTCCCGGATGATGCTGGAGCTGATTGAAGCATAGGCAGGGGAGGTAATCAGAAAAATAGACTCCAGCTCAGGATGTAATAATTTGTTCACCTGGGCGATACTGTTTTCGTATTCAAAATCTGTCGTGTTTCGGAGACCACGGAGCAGAAATCGTGCTCCATTTTCTCTGGCAAATTCTGCAGTAAGTTTTGAGTACGTTTTTACGGAAATAGCTGGATAATCTTTAAAGGTTGATGCGATACGATCTTCCATCAATTTGATTTCAAAATACCGCTGGCTTTTGGCGCTGTTGTATCCGATGGCTATGATGATCTCGTCAAAAATCTTTAAACCTCGCAAGACAATATCCTCATGTCCTTTTGTAAAAGGGTCAAATGAGCCGGGAAACAACGCAATTCGTTTCATGGTTCACTTCAGCGGGTAAGTTGGAGAGCAAAGATATCAAAGAACTGATGGTCCTGGATTTCGTCAAACGCAGGACTCCAGGAGCTGCCCAGTGGCCGGCCACCTAATTCCAGGGTCCGGATGTAGCGTTTTAATTCCTGAAAATGCGGAGAATCTTTTCCTACAAAACCATGAAGGGTCACTGGAGTAGTAAGTTGATTCAGTCCCAACTGATTCATGACCAACATCAGGTAACGGGTATAGTCCGAAAACTGCTTGATCTGAAATTGATTGTAATAATTAAGATTTGATCCTTCCATTGCAATCAAATGAAACCGAAAGCGATCTACAAAAGCATAAATGTGCGCGTTTCCACGGTGGACCGAAGATGCCCCAGCCAGCAAGGCTGTAGCATGATGGACAAATCGGACTTCTTTTTTCCGATAATAGTTGCCTAACCAGAAGTTTAAATTTTCTGGAATGGAAAATACAGTGGTTACCTCAGAAGAAACTGATTTATTCCAAAGAATGGATGCGTCGGGTTCTAATGAAGTATTCAGTTCCAGAAGTTCTCTGGCTGTAGACGCATCAAATAGGATGGAAGGAACTTGCGCAAAAGCTGGATTCTTTATTCCAATGGTAACATCATTCCAGAAACCTGCCTGAAGAAGATGGTGAGAATCAAACAAGTGCCGTAAAATGACGGAATAAGTTTCTTCAGCTGAGGGATCGGGGAAAACATGATCCTCCAAAACCACAAACTTTCCAGACCTGGCATCTGCAACAGCTAGCTGAAGATCCCTTGATCCCGCAAGTATGTAGAGATTGTAAAGGTCCAGCTGTTCCTCATCAAAAAGATCATCTTTGATCCTTCTGACAAGTTTATGGCTGGTCTTGATTTCCAAATGAACGGGATTACTCCCAGTTACCAACTGTGGAGGCGTCGAGTCTTGAGCCGAAACGGATCGGTTTCTTGGTCTTAATCTCGTTGGATTCCTTACGCTCAGGATTTACTGGCTTAGGATCGCGGACTTCAATGACATCAACCAAAAGGCCGTTCTTGTTAACTTTTCCAACGAAAATATCGATCATAAGTCCTGGCTGGTAAGGAACTTCACCAATCTTACGGATATCGACATTTGGATCGAACTGGTAGTTCCAGAAGTTGATGAGGTTGGTACCTTTTTCAACATTTTCTCCTGGCATCAACTCAGCAATGGATTCAATGGTTCCGTTTTCAATGAAGATTGGTTCAATGGTTCTTTCCAATGTCTTCATGATATAGGATTTCATGCCTTTTAGGACTTTATCACCA
>JBMSPY010000097.1:0-7668 GCA_049423005.1 Cyclobacteriaceae bacterium | reverse complement strand
TGCATGCAGTCCATCGGTCATGTATTTGCCAAGCTGGCCGTACCAGGATCCCCAAACAAAGAATTGGAGGAACATCATCAGGGCGAGCCTGAATCGGGTGGAGAGGTTCATGGGGTAAAAGGGTTTAGTGAATGTGGTTTTTAAATTTCGGCTTTTGAGGGATTGAAAACAATACTTTAAACAGATAGATTGTGCGCTGGCAGGTAAAATTTTAGTTTGCTTTTTATGCAGACCGAGCTAGTCTAGATTGAAATCTAAAACTGATGTTACTGTTTTGACTCTTTCTGTGGAACTCTGTGTGTATTTTCCAACGATCTCTGCGTTTAGATTTTTAACACAGAGAACACAAAGGAATTTTTTGGAAAGGTTCGATTTGAACTAGAAAGTCCTCCTTTCTGATTAGCTCGTAGAGAATAAAATTCAAATTCATTTTACTGAGCTTATCCTCTCTGCGTAACTCTGTGTGTATTACTCAGCAATCCCTGTGTTTAAATTTTTATCACAGAGAACACAAAGGAGTTTTTTGGAAAGGTTTGATTTGAATTAGGAGGCCGTCCACCCCGATTAGCTGGTAGAGAATAAAATTCAAATTCATTTTACTAAGCTGACCTTCTCTGGGTAACTCTGTGTGTATTTCTCAGTGATCCCTGTGTTTAAATTTTTATCACAGAGAACACAAAGGAAACCCATGAAAAAATTAACCTAAAATTTAAATAATCTCATTCTAGCCTAAATAGCCGAGATTAAAATTCATATTACTCCGCTGACTCACAACGTAACCCTGGGTGTATTTCTCAGCGATCCCTGTATTTAAATTTTCACGCTGTTACCAGTAGCTGAATTTTCAATTGATAAACCTGCGGATTCCATCTTTTAATAAGAGTGAATTAAAATTTATCAACAGAGCCAGCTTTAATCCAGATAACCGCAAATAAGTCAAAACCTGAGCTTGATGAATTGGCGCAATTTGATCAACAGACTTTATTTCAATAATCAATCTTTTTTCAATCAATAAATCGATCCGATATCCATTATCGATTTGCTTTCCATCATATTTCACTGGAAGGATAACCTGTGATTGTACTTCCCAGCCTTGCGATCTTAACTCATACGTCAAAGCAGCCTGATACGCAGATTCCAATAACCCCGGACCGAGTGCGCTGTGAACTCGAATCGCAGAACCTATCACAACACCAGATAAATCATTGTCCCTTATCTTCATTTGATAACGCCTAAACGACATCACCAAATTAAAGGCTGTGTGAGCTGAATTTTACAGCCCCGTTAAAAAAGCTGAACCCCGTACTTTAACCGATGGTGGATATTTTAAAACTTAATTCTTCTTTTTCTTCTTCAATAAACCACGGAGTTTGTCTTCAAGGATTTTTTCAACAGGCTTTGCCGTAGAGGCACTGTCGCGCCGAGTAGAGTCGGTGCCCAATAATTTACTGACGGTGCCAGAACTTTTAAGAGCCTCTTTGACCAAGGCTTTACCTTCTTCCTTCGCTTTGGTCACTACCGCTTCTTGAACCATCTGCTTAGCCTCTCCGGTAAGCAACGTCGGCTTAGGATCTGAAACCGTTCCTCCAAGCGAAATGTTTAATGGAACATCTCCTGTCGCTCCGGTCAATCCGGGAACAAATCCAGAAAGTGAAGAACCAATCGCTGAGGCCGGTACCATCATCTTCAAACGATAATCCAATGAGCCATCTAGTCCACTCGTTCCACTTACAGTAGTTACAAAGTTTCCAAGTCGAATGTCAAATGGCTTAACGCTAAGTTTTCCATCACTTATGGCAAAGGATGCTTTTACATCCTTAAGCATCACCTGATCGGTATCCCGGAGTTTAGTCAATGCCGTTACCGCGGTCAGGGCCTTTGATCCTCTTATTCCAGCGTTAGAAATAGCCAGCATGCCGGAAGCGTTTACCGTAGCCAGCTCAGGCGTCATCTGGTCTGTCAAAAGTCCTGCGATTCGAAAATCAGCTGAAGTACTTCCGGTAGTTTGTCCGGCAATTGGAGCAAATTTTTTAACGAGAGAAAAAGAACTGGCCGCTTCCTTTATGGAAAGATCACGAACCTGAAAATCCATAGCATAGCTAGGAGCGTTAAGATCCCGCGTATCATATGACCCATTGATTCCGAATTGGCCTCCCAGCAATCCAAAGGATACGCCTTTAAGCGAAGCTATACGATCACTAATGTTCACCTCACCTTTGGCATTGCTTAGAACAAAATCCTGAAATAACACTTTTGTTGCTGTCAGTGTCGTGTGAAAAGAAATATTTTCAGGAACAGGTAAAACACCATAAGTAACCGTATCAGCAGTGGTTTCTTCCTCTGTTTCAATCATAAATTCATTCAGATCGATCAGATTAGAAGTGACCGTTAGATCACCTTTCAATATTTCTTTGCTACCAAAAAAATAACCAATGTAATTACTGAGTGAGCCTTTAGCTTTAAAGTCGCTCACGCCAACCTTCGAATCAACGTTTTGTAATTCAATAGCGCGCGGAGAGAACGTCATATCGGCTTTCGTAATCGAAACCGGAAAGGATAAATCGGAAGAGATAAAATTGAACTCTGTCAATTGAGCATTTCCGCTGGTAGGAAGACGATCGTAACGACCAGTTGTTGCATCTGAGTATTTACCACTTGACTCAATATCAGCTTTCATCTTTCCAACCACTGACAGTCCTTCAACAGGAAACATTTTCATAACCTTACCTAGATCCAAGCCGCCGCGAATCTTAAACTTCCAATTGAAGTCATCTGGATTTTGCAAAAGCAAGGATCCAATAAAAGGCTCCCCATCCATAGCGAATGAAAATTGACTCAGATCAATGATAGTCTCGGATAATTTTCCTGAATTGTTTTTCACAGAAGCAATAGCCGTAATCCTATCTAACGTAATCGGAGGTTCAGAGCTTACCACAGAAGCCTGGTCCAGTCGCATATCGGCATGAAGGACTGGAATGAGTTGGCGAACACTGTCGTAAATACCTTTTGCATCAGCATTCAGACTAAACATTCCCGCGAGCTTATAACCTTCCAGCGGAAACAGTTTGGTGAAGTTCCCCAAATCAAGTTTAGCCATCAGCTTACCCTCCATAGAATAGTCTTTGAGGTTTTCAATTTTCAGACTGGCGTCGACAGGATTTTTTCCGAATTCCGCATGAAGCTTTTTAAGATCAATACGGGTATTTTCAATAATTCCGTCAGCATTCTCAACAACCAAGTCAAGAAGGATGTTTTTTACCGACTCCGGAAGTGAAGGATATTGAAACATTCCATCCTTGGCGCTAAGCGCTAAAGAAAATGCAGGCATCTTGGTCTCACTGAAAACACCTTTAACTTTTCCACCAAATGCAACTGTTCCGGATGCATCAATACTTTCAAAATCCTGGGTATACATTCCGGGCACCAAGGATAATAAGCTCTTAAAAGAATTTTCCTTGGTCTGAAAACCAATATCCATTTGGTACTCATTCTCCCCCATTAAAAACCAACCGTCGAAGCCGAATGCAAAGTCATTCAAGCGTACGGTGTTATCCTTGAAAGCATATCGGGAATACTGATCACTGATGGAAATGACAGCATTGATATCAGCTTTTTTATTGCTGATCCATTCGGTTCCATCAAAATTTACGACAAGAGAATCAACAGTTGTAGATGTAGCCAGATCAAAAATCTTTTCATTAAAATCACCAGAGCCACTATGCTCTATATTTTTCATTGACATAGCAAAGGGCAATGACTCATCACTGTATTCAAGCTGACCTTCAATTACCGACCAACGATCAATAGCAAATGAAAATGAAGAGGAGGTCTCACTGGTAACTGTATCAGGACTTGGATAGGTAATGTCAAAATTAGCCCGGCCATCTTTTAAAAAGATGATATTGATACTTGGTTGAACAAGGGATATGCCACTAATCCGGATTTGTTCTCCAAACAGCAAATCCTTCAAATTGATCTCAATTCCAATGTTTTCAGTCACAAAAAGATGTTTGCCTTCAAATGGAGCTCTGTTGAAAACACCCAATTCCCCAGAGTTAACAGTGAGGTTGGGAAAATTTTTAAACAGACTAAAAGAAAATTCATCTGCATGATAAATCACATCCGCATTGATGTTTTTGGAGATGTACGCATCGACTGATTTAAGAATACGGTCTTTATAAATAATAGGAGTAATGATGGCAGCAGAAATAAAGAGGACCACAACGGTCACCAGAATAATGACAATCTTTTTTATCATGTAACTTTTCTTTTGATCGAGGGCAAAACTAAGAAATGTAAAGAATCAGGCTTCTGAAGCAGAATCAAAGTTAGACAAGATAAAAATCGTTAATAGTCTTGTCAGAGTGTAATCAGTAAGATCAGCTCAACAACTGAAAAGCGGCGAATGCCGAAAGATAGGCGAGCATAGTCATGTAGAGCATTTGAATAGCGGGCCACTTCCAGCCTTTCGTCTCGCGTCGTACAACAGCTAACGTACTCATACACTGCATGGCAAACGTGTAGAATAGAAGCAAAGAAAATCCTACTGCCGGGGTAAATCTGCGGTTACCGGTATCCGGATTAATTTCGTTCTTCAATTTTTCTTTAATGGTAGAATGCTCTTCAGTACTACCCAGACTGTAAATGGTTGCAACAGTGGCAACAAATACTTCACGTGCAGCGAATGATGTAATTAGCGCAATACCAATTTTCCAATCGTAGCCCAGTGGCCGAATAGCCGGCTCCATCCATTTACCAAGAATGCCAGCATAAGAGTGCTCAAGTTTATAAGCTGCTACTTCATTGTCAATCACTTGTGGATCGGTAGGAAGTGTTTCATATCGGGCTTCCACAACCTCACGGGCGCGGAGCATATCCGTTCCAGGTCCATAGCTGGCCAAAACCCAGAGTATTACTGAAATGGCCAGAATTACTTTTCCAGCTCCAAAAACAAAAGCTTTTGTTTTCTCAATGATGGTAAATCCAACGTTAGACCAATTCGGAGTACGGTAGGTCGGCATCTCCATGATGAGGTAGCTTTTCTCTTTTGTTTGAATCAGCTGCTTCATGATGTAGGCGCTGATCAAAGCTGCTACGAAACCAAGGATGTATAAAGACATCAAAGCTAATCCCTGCAGATTGAAGAAACCGAGTACTTTATCTTCCGGAACGATCAGGGCAACGAGTATCGTAAATACCGGTAAGCGGGCGCTGCAACTCATCAGAGGCGTAACCATAATGGTAACCAAACGCTCTTTCCAGTTATCGATGGTGCGGGTAGCCATAATGGCCGGGATGGCACAGGCTACTCCAGACATTAACGGCACGACACTCTTACCACTCAGGCCAAATCGACGCATGATTTTATCCATTAGAAAAACCACACGTGCCATATAACCAGTCTCTTCAAGAATGGAAATCAATGCAAACAAAATAGCAATCTGGGGAATGAAGATGACAATACCTCCGATGCCTGGGACCAACCCCTGGGTGATGAGATCGAATAGTGGTCCTTCGGGTAATAATTGAGCCAGCCAATTACTAAGGTTGGCAAAACCACTGTCAATAAAATCCATGGGGACAGTGGCCCAGGCAAAAATCGACTGAAAGATCAGGAATAGAACACCAAAGAATATTAAGTATCCCCAAACTTTATGTGTAAGAACCTGATCGATCGCGTACGTCGTTTTCTTCCAGTCCGGCGTCGGTGTCCGGATGATTACCTTATTCAAGATATCCTGAATAAACTCGTAGCGCTGAATGGTTTCTGCACCTTGATATTTAGCTGGAAAGAAATTGTTTTTGGTAGCTACACTTTGAATAAAATCCCGATCCGCAACGGTCAAAAAATTCAAACGTGAACCCAGTTGCAAATATTGATAAGCATCATAATCACTATTCAAATCGAAGTGCTCCCGAATTTCCTCAATGGGCTTTTGCATTTCGGGTGTCGGTGAAAAAATTCGCTTTGAAGATTTTTCCGGAGGACCTGACAATGCCTTTTTCAACTCATCAATTCCCTGACCAAGTCGGGCATTGATCATAACCACTGGCATATCGAGTTCCGCAGACATGCGTTTAATATCGATGCTCAGTCCGGATTTAGCTGCGAGGTCAACCATGTTTACAGCTAATACAATAGAGAACCCAAGATCCAAAAGCTGACTCAACAGCAACAAACAATTTTTCAGGTTTGTGGCATCTGCAATCAGAACAACTTTATCCGGATAATTCTCATTCTTTTCATTGGCAAAAGTCTCTGTTACAATCTGCTCATCCAATGTACGCGGATAAAGACTGTAAGTGCCCGGCATGTCGATAATCTCGGCCACCGTTTTATCGTCGAGCATACACATACCAGAGCGCTTGTCAACTGTAACTCCCGGAAAATTTCCAGTGTGCTGATTTAAACCTGTCAGCAAATTGAAAAGTGAGGATTTTCCTGTATTTGGCTTTCCGGCCAACGCTATTTTAATCCGACCTGGCATTATTCAAGAACATAAATGGTACTGGCCTCTGCCAAACGAATGGAGAGATCGTAACTCCCAACAGAAACACAAACTGGATCTCCCAACGGAGCACGATAATTAAATCGGATGGCTGTGCCCGGCAAAAAGCCCATCTCCAAAAGCTTATTGGCAAACTCAGGGTTATCAAATCCTGCAATTACAGCAGTTTGCCCCGGTTTCAAATCAGCCAATGTCTTTTGATGTGTCGTCACTCTTATTTAGAATCAGTATAAAGAGTGCAATATAGGCAGATACCCGGAAAGCATCGCCCAACCTGAGCAAAATCATATCGGGATTAGCCTCTAACGAAGAACATCCTGAAGCGCTATGGAAATCTCTGGATATGAAAATTCAAATCCTGCACGCTCAACTTTCTCGGAAGAAACCCAAGCACCTCCGAGAACCATTTCCGACATTTCTCCAAGTACAAACCGAAGGGCAAAAGCCGGAACAGGAGGAAGTAACAATGGACGATTGAGAATTTTAGCCATTTGGCGAGTCATGGTCGCATTGTCGACCGGATTAGGAGCAACGGCATTGTACACACCATTCATGGTCTCATCGGTAGAGGCTTTTATAAACAGTCTGCACAAATCATCAATATGAATCCAACTCATGATTTGCCGGCCGCTTCCAATCGGTGCTCCTGCAAACCATTTAATTGGTTGCACTAATTTCTGAACAGCTCCTCCATCCTTACTGAGCACAACACCAATTCGAAGAACGACCAACCGGATATTCAGCTGCTGAAGGTCCTTTGTCGCCTCTTCCCATTGCTCGGTAACATGAGCAAGAAATCCACTTCCACAATTTGATGACTCATCAAATTTTTGTTCCGGTGTTCCGTCACCATAATAACCAATAGCCGAAGCGCAGATTACCGTCTTAATACGATTAGGCTGCGATGCCAGTGCATGAACCAAAAGTTTAGTTGTTGATATTCGGCTTTCCAGTATTTGCTTTTTTCGCGAGGCCGTCCATCGGCCTTCGCCAACATTTTCACCCGCCAGATGAATAAGGACATCTGCGTTCCGAAGTGCAGCTGGATCTACATAATTATCGGATATTGACCAACGGTATGCAGGCACAGAAGCCATTCCTGGTATTCGAACAAGCCAACTAACATGGTGACCTTGCTTCTGTAACAATCCAGTCAATC
>JBMSPY010000096.1:0-7691 GCA_049423005.1 Cyclobacteriaceae bacterium | reverse complement strand
AGCGTCAATCACAGGATTGAATTTTAGGCCACTACCTCCTGCCGTGCAGTTCCCAGACCTTCAATTCCTAATTCAATAACATCTCCTGGTCGAAGGTACCGGCCGAGGGCCAATCCAACACCAGAAGGTGTACCCGTACTAATAATATCTCCGGGCAATAACGTCATAAACTGACTGATGTAGCTGACCAGATAGGGAACATGAAAAATCATATCGGACGTACTTTCATCCTGCAACAATTCACCATTCAGCTTAAGCCACATGTGAAGATTGTTTGGGTTCGCGATCTCCTCCTTCGTCACCAACCACGGACCAATTGGCGCAAACGTATCACAACTCTTTCCTTTTACCCACTGACCACCCCGCTCCAATTGGAACGCACGTTCACTTACATCATTGTGCAACATATAACCAGCCACAAAGTCAAGCGCATCTGCTTCCTCAACATATTTAGCTTTCTTACCAATTACGACAGCCAACTCAACTTCCCAATCCGTTTTTTGGCTACCACGTGGGATTTGAATCGAGTCATTTGGTCCAGTGATGGCCGTGGTGGACTTCAAAAAAATAATTGGCTCAGTCGGTATGGCCATCTTACTTTCTAAAGCATGATTTCTAAAGTTTAAGCCGATGCAAATAATTTTTGAAGGACGAGCAATGGGCGGACCCAATCTGGTCGGTTCACATTCTGAAAATTTTTCAGAAGCTACCAGTTCGTGGATTCGGTCTATTCCGCCTTGCTCAAAAAAGGCTTCGTTAAAATCCGAAAAGTAACCGCTGAGATCTGCAACTTTTCCATTATTCAATAAAAGGCCAGGTTTCTCTTTTCCGGCTTCTCCAAATCTGATCAGTTTCATAAGATTTAATTAACCACCACCTAATTTTACAAATCCACCATCAATAACATAATCTGTTCCTGTAATAAAGGCTGCCTGATCAGAGCATAGAAATAAAGCTAATGCAGCGATTTCATCCGGCGTACCCATTCTTCCTATGGGCTGAGTTTTTGAAAGTTTCTCAAACATCTCTTGTTCTTTTCCGGGATAATTATTTTTCAAATAGCCATCAATAAACGGTGTGTGGACTCGTGCAGGAGAAATGCAATTGCATCGAATGGAATCTTTCAGATAATCTTTAGCCACCGAATACGTCATCGCAATTACAGCACCTTTGGTGGTGCTGTAGGCAAAACGGTCGGCTAATCCCAGACTTCCGGCAATGGAAGCTGTATTCAAAATGGCACCTCCCCCATTCTTTTGCATAAACGGGATTACAGCATGGAGGCAATTGTAAACTCCCTTAACATTTACATTTAGTAATCGGTCAAAATCTGTTTCCGTAGTACTGGTGGCCGTTCCAATATGGGCAATACCAGCATTATTCACCAGTACATGAATAGTATGTTTGGACCCAATCTCATTAACAACTTCTCTGACCTCTTGTTGATTGGAAACATCACAGGAGTAAACAGTTACATTAGAAAAGGAGGCTACTGAATGCTTGGTCTCTTCCACTGATTTATCCAAAATCATTACTGTTCCACCAGCCTGTGAGAATGCTTTTACCATAGCCAGTCCAATTCCGCTCCCACCACCAGTAATCAACACTACTTTTTCAGAATAATTGATCTTCATTTTTAAATTTTAAAAACCTAAGACAAGGTAACAAGTGTTACGTCTACTACAGGAATAAAATCCATTAAAACATGGACCGAAATGGGGTAATTGCGTTTCCCAAAAAATGCAGGAATTTATACGTTTAAACATTAAATTATTCAAAATCAGCAGATTAGACCTGTTTAAACCCAATTTTCATACCCAAAATCATCCGGCTCAAACCCTGAAAATCTGCTGCTCAGTCCCTATACCTGATCTGTCAATAGTTTAGGTGAGCTGGAAGTCTACATTTGAACTGTGCTACAGGAAAAACCTGGCGCCTTAATCTATCACTTAACCAAAACATTATTATGGAGCACGTTGCTATTGCCTCCGACAATTACGTAGCATTTACGTTTTTCGTTGGCACCATGGCCATGATGGCCGCTTCGGTATTCTTCTTCCTTGAGTTGGGTACCACGTCTGCGAAATGGAGAACTTCTGTTCTTGTTTCCGGATTGATCACCTTTATCGCTGCTGTGCATTATTACTACATGCGCGGCTACTACGCTTCAACAGCCGAATCTCCTACCTTCTTCCGGTATGTAGACTGGTTATTGACTGTTCCGCTGATGTGCGTAGAGTTCTATTTGATCACCAAGAAGGCCGGCGCAAAAGTTAGCCTGTTGTGGAAGCTTATCTTTGCTTCTGTAGTAATGTTGGTGACTGGTTACTTCGGTGAGACCATTTATCGTGACTCCAGCGTATTGTGGGGTGTGATCAGCGGTCTGGCTTACTTCTACATCGTATACCTGATTTGGTTCGGTGACGTGAAGCAGTTGGCTGCCTCTTCATCAGCTGCTGTGAACAAGGCAAACGGAACTTTAGGTTGGTTCGTATTGGTGGGCTGGGCTATCTATCCGCTCGGTTACATCGTAGGAACTCCTGGTGGTCTTTTCGGTATGCCAATTGATCTCGGACTTAACATGGACATCATTTACAACATCGGTGACGCAGTAAACAAGATCGGTTTCGGTCTCGTTATCTACACGCTTAGCCGCTCTGAAGAATAATTTTTTGGGGTTTATGTGTGAGAGCCCGGATGCGAAAGTGTCCGGGCTTTTTTTATTGATCTGATTTTAATCAGTCAATCATCAGGGTAGTCGTCATATCTTTGGATATGCTCAATGTCGTCGGCCTTACTACAACTGAGGCACAACAGCGTCTGAAAGAAGAGGGGTTCAACGAGCTCCCCTCAGGGAAACCAAAAACCATTCTCACACTCGCAAAAAATGTGGTACAGGAACCCATGTTCCTGCTCCTCATCACTTGCGGCGTACTCTACCTTCTGCTAGGGGATTACCTTGAAGGTATTGTCCTGATGAGTTCCATTTTAGTAATCCTATTCATCACATTTTACCAATATCGAAAAACGGAACGGGCATTAGACGTACTAAAAAACCTTTCCAGCCCACGTGCACTTGTGCTCCGAAACGGCCAGCCCGAACGTATTCCCGGAAGGGAGGTTGTTCGAGGTGATCTGGTTATTCTTCATGAAGGTGACCGGGTGGCTGCAGACGGGTTACTGGTCCAGGCCGAAAATCTGCTGCTGGATGAGTCGCTACTTACTGGAGAATCTATTTCGGTCTCCAAAAATGTCGCTCCTGAAAAATCAGGTCTTGAAACACCAGGAGGTGAAAATACATTCAATGTTTTTGCCGGAACCATGGTCCAAGGTGGCAGAGGTATGGCGCGAATTTTAGCTACCGGCGAAAAAACTCAACTGGGTAAAATCGGTTTATCACTTAAGAGTACCGAGGAGGAGCAAACCAGTCTGCAAAGAGAATTAAAAATTGTAGTCCGGCGCTTCGGCCTGATTGGAATTGGAATTTCCCTATCTGTGTTTGTGCTGTATTATTTCTCCAGAAAGGATTTGATCAATGCCTTGCTCAGTTCACTTTCTTCGGCTATGGCTATTCTTCCGGAGGAGTTTCCGGTAGTTATGACTGTATTCCTGGCATTGGGAGCTTGGCGAATATCCCGAAGTAATGTCTTAACAAGAAAACCAGCGGCGATTGAATCATTAGGTTCGGCAACAGTATTGTGTGCTGATAAAACAGGAACCATTACGCTGAATAAAATGACCGTTTCTATTCTGGTAGATGCAAAAGACAACCGATGGACTCAGGAAAACACCATAATGCCGGAAAGCATCGCTGATCTTCTACGTCATGCAGCAGAAGCCTGTCCGGATCAGCCTACTGATCCAATGGAAAAAGCTATTCAAAACCTTTACATTAACCAGACCAATGAGAAATTGGGTATTGTAAAAGAAACCTACCCATTATCTCCGGATTGTCTGGCGATGACCATCATTCGAGATGGAACAAATGGCCGATCCATTTCGTGCAAAGGGGCAGTTGAAGCGATAGCTGGTTTGTGTAAACTTTCTCCTTCAGAAAAGGAAAGAGTAATGCTTGCGGCTGACCACTTGGCTACACGCGGATTACGGGTGCTGGGTATATCTGAAGGCGTTATTCAAGATGAGGTCATCCCAAAAAACCAGTCCTCAATAAATCACCGATTCCTGGGATTAGTAGGTCTGGAGGATCCTATCCGGCCAGAAGTTCCAAAGGCCATGGAAGAATGCAGAGGGGCAGGCATTCGTGTGATCATGATTACCGGCGATTATCCGGCCACGGCCCGCAGCATCGGAAGGCAAGTAGGTTTGGACGATGGCCACTTACTTACAGGAAATCAAATTGCATCGATGAGTCTTACAGACTTACGTCAGGCCATAAAAGAAACCAGCTTATGTGCCCGTGTGCTTCCTGAACAAAAGCTGAGAATTGTAGAAGCTCTGAAACAAAATGGGGAGGTTGTGGCCATGACCGGAGATGGAATCAATGATGCTCCGGCCTTGAAAGCAGCACACATCGGCATAGCCATGGGGCTAAAAGGTACAGATGTTGCCCGAGAGGCTTCTTCACTGGTGCTATTGGACGATAATTTTGCTTCGATCGTTGGCGCAGTAAGATTGGGAAGAAGGATATACGATAACCTTCAGAAGGCCATGATGTATATTTTGGCTATTCATATTCCTATTATTGGACTAACCCTTCTACCTGCCGTGATACCGGGAATACCATTTCTTTTATTTCCCTTGCATATTGTTTTTATGGAACTCATCATCGACCCTGTTTGTTCCATTGCCTTTGAAAGTGAGCCAGAAGAGATAGGCTTAATGAAGAAAAAGCCGAGGGAGCCACAAGCTGAATTCTTTGGCAAAAAAGCAATGACCAAAAGTATTTTTAGCGGATTACTCCTGCTTGCTTCTGTGTTAATCGTTTATTTTTGGTCGATTGGAGAAGGGCATTCAGAAGGTGAATCAAGAGCCTTAGCCTTCACTAGTCTGATACTCTCAAATATTGGATTTATTCTATCCAGTATTTCCAGATCCAGAAATGTATTTCAGGTTTTGGGAGAAAAGAACCCGGCAGTTAAAATCATTCTTGTATTTGCCGTGGTGACACTCAGCTTTATTTTAGTTATACCCGGAGTTCGAAATTTATTTGGTTTTGAAGCTCCTGATTGGCCTCATTTCATCCCATCGGTGCTTGGAAGCGCCGCCGTAGTTGGAATACTGGAAGTGATTAAAATTATGATTCGAAAAAAGAAATCTTCATAGAACCACGTCGATCCCGGCGGGGCAATGATCTGAACCTTTGAGCTCGTTCATAATAAAGGCCTCTCGTACTGATTTCGAAAACCGGGAGCTCACTAAAACATAATCAATTCTCCACCCAATATTTTTTTCACGTGCATTCATCCAATAATTCCAGTAGGTGTACTTCACCTCATCGGGATGATGTTGACGAAAGGTATCTTCAAAACCTGAACCCAGTAATTCAGTAAATCCATCAATTTCTTTTTGGGTGTAGCCTGCCGACTTATTATAGTTTTCTTTTGGGCGGGCAATATCAATTGCCTGATGAGCCACATTAAAATCTCCACAAACCAGAACAGGCTTTCGGCGGTCCAGCCATTTCAGGTATTGATTAAAGTCTTTATCCCATTCTGTTCGATAATCTAAGCGGGCTAGACCCTCCCCGGAATTGGGTACATAAACCGAAACCACAAAAAAGTTTGAGTACTCCGCAGCAATTACCCGACCTTCCTGATCGTGCTTACCTACACCCATATCAAATAATACATCAACTGGCTGCTCACGCGTCAGGATGGCCGTACCAGAATATCCTTTACGGGCCTTACTGGAATTGGCAAAAACATGATAGCCATGCTTTGAGTCAAGAACTTCAACAACCTCCTCTGCAGCAGCCTTTGTTTCCTGAAGACATAGGACATCCGGGTTCATCAGTTTGAGGTCAGTAAAAAAATCCTTTTTGGCAATCGATCGAATTCCATTGACATTCCACGTTACAACACGGAAGGACCCATTTTCTGCAGTTTTTTGGTTCTTTTTCATCGGATCAAAGAAAAACAATGAAAAGGGAATAAAAAACGATTAAAAATGGTAACCCGAAACAAATAGACCGCGTTATAAGGCACTGAGAACAGGTTTTGTTTAATGAATAATAAGCACAGAAGCGTCGGGCATTGCCTGGCGCTTTTGTATTTTTAAAACCTAAAATTCACTTTATGAAAGCAACCATCATTTTATGTACAGCTCTTGTTTTAACCTTCTTCGGTAGCGAAAGTTTCGCACAAGAGCAAAAGCCAAAAAGCCCTCCGGTCACAGTGTCCGGAAAGATTGACGGCATTACCGTTACGGTTAACTACAACCAGCCATCTGCACGTGGTCGAAAAATCATGGGCGGCCTTGTCCCTTATGGAAAGGTTTGGAGAACCGGGGCCAATGCAACCACTTCAATTGAATTTAGCGGGGACGTAAAGATTGGAGATAAAACTGTTACGAAAGGTAAATATGGATTGTATACCATACCTGGCGAAACGGAATGGACCATCATGATCAACAAAGACATCAAATGGGGATCGGATGAATACACCGAAAAACAAGATGTGGCTCGTGTAAAAGCAAAGCCAGTAAAGACAGCTGCATTTGTTGAAGCCTTTACGATTTCCGTAGAAAAAAATCTCGTAGTAATGCGTTGGGAAAATACAGAAGTTTCCTTCAAAATCTCGAAGTAAGGAAGTCCTTATGGAATAAAAAGGCCGGAACCCCCGGCCTTTTTTTATTGTATCCACTAAAATTGGCTTTCCCAATCAGCCAACCTGTTGTACCTTCGGGGAGCTGCCTATGGAAATCCTCGGCCGTTGCGAAAGAGTGGACCTTCCGAAGCTTGGACTGAACGCACTTCATGCCAAGATCGATACCGGTGCATACAATTGTAGTTTGCATTGCTCTAAGGCAGAAATCATTAACGGTGTTTTACAGGTTATTTTACTCGATGAAGAACATCCGGGCTACACGGGCTCTGTGGTTATATTTAAAAAATTTGATCGTAGAGAAATAAAAAATTCTTTCGGCGAAGCCGAATTACGCTTTGTGGTCAAAACAACCATACGGATCTGTGACCGATTGATCCGTGCAGAATTTTCATTAAGCAACCGCGGCAATCTGAAATTTCCAGTCCTGCTGGGTAGAAAAATTCTTCGGTCACGATTTCTTATTGATGTCACCAAAAAGGATGTTTGTTATCAAAAAAGGAATGAAAACAAACCCTCTTTGTGATATTTGATAATTAATTCCAAGAGTATTTTCACCCGCTTCAGAATTTTTGGTATCTTAAAAATCCTGTCCAGCAAAAATTCCTGCTCACCCAGAAATTCTGTTTATGAAAATCGGAATATTGTCTAGGGATGCTAATCTCTATTCCACGCGCAGACTCAAAGAAGCCTGTGTAATACGTGGACATCAGGTGGAAATCATTGATCACATGAAGTGTATCCTGCTGATTGAAAAGAAAAATCCCATGGTGTGGTACGAGGGAAAGCGGTTGGATTATTTCGATGCCATTATTCCTAGAATTGGAGCTTCTGTAACCTTCTATGGAGCAGCAGTCGTGCGGCAGTTTGAAATGATGAAAGTTCTGACTGCCGTTAGCTCCTTAGCAC
>JBMSPY010000095.1:0-7778 GCA_049423005.1 Cyclobacteriaceae bacterium | reverse complement strand
GGCTTTTCCAAAAGTAATTTGGCAAGCATCACCCGCATACGCCATCCACCAGAAAACTGACGAAGAGGCTTTTGCAAGTCGTTGGTTTGAAATCCAATTCCTTCCAGCACTTCCTCAGCCTTAGATTGCATGCTGTAACCATCCAGACGGTCAAATTTTTCCTGCAGCGCCGAAAGTTTTTCGACAAGATCATCGGTATACTGATGCTCCATTTCGTGGAGAACCTTCTCCATCGCCCGATGCGTTTCCAGGGCTTCTTTAAAGGCACCCATGGCCACCGTCAAAATTGCTTCTTCAGACTGAAAGGAGAGGAGATCCTGGTTGAGGAAACCAATGGTACAATCCCTGCTTTTGCTAATGGAACCCTTATCCGGTGTGATTGATCCTTCAATGATTTTTAGAAGGGTTGATTTCCCTTTACCGTTTAAACCAATCAGGCCAATCCGGTCTCCCGGCTTGATTACGGCGGAGGCGTCTTCATAAAGGGCCCGGCCGCCGATATAATAGGTTATGTTGGAAACGGATAGCATAGCTGAAAATCCTGCAAAAGTAACTTACTTTTGAAACCCGGCATGCCGGTTCAAAAAATATCCTTTCAAATGAAAAACAAGCAACCTTCCTTCAAGGCACTTCTTACTTTTGCCACCTTTTCGGTACTCCTCGTCTTTTGCACTGGATCTGTAACCGATCGTGTTGCGGATAATGCGCCGAAAGCACCGGCTGAAGACGGCTCTATGCCAGCCATTATCTCTTCACCTGAGGCGTTACAGGTTTCTGGAATTAAGATGCCCTCAGGTTTTTCGATCGCGGTCTATGCAGAAGTGCCCGATGCGCGCTCCATGGCCTTGTCGCCTTCCGGAACATTATTTGTAGGCAACAAGAGCGAAGGCAATGTGTATGCGGTTAAGGACACCAATGGCGACAATATTGCCGATAAAAAATGGGTAATCGCCAAAGGATTGAATATGCCCAATGGCGTTGCTTTTAAAGATGGCGACCTCTATGTGGCAGAAGTCAGCCGCATTTCCCGCTTTAGAAATATTGAGGCAACCCTGGCGGCTCCTAAAGCAGAAGTGGTTTACGACAAATTCCCTACCGACACCTGGCACGGTTGGAAGTACATTTCCTTTGGTCCTGACGGAAAGCTATACGTTCCGGTAGGAGCACCCTGTAATGTTTGCGATAAAGGTCAGTCTGTCTATGCTTCCATTACCCGTATGAATGCAGATGGTACCGGACTTGAAGTATTTGCGCGTGGTGTACGAAATACGGTTGGTTTTACCTGGCATCCGGAATCAAAATCAATCTGGTTCACCGATAATGGACGGGATATGTTGGGAGACGACATCCCACCTTGTGAATTGAATACTGCACCAAAAGCAGGAATGCATTTTGGATTTCCCTATTGTCATGGAGGAGATATCAAAGATCCCGAGTTTGGAGATGTAAAGCCTTGCAGCGATTTCACAGCACCGGCCCAACGCATGGGTGCTCATGTAGCTCCCTTGGGATTGAAATTTTACACCGGAAAACAATTCCCGGAGGCTTATAAGAATACCTTATTTGTTGCTGAGCATGGCAGCTGGAATCGTTCGAAGAAAAGCGGATATAAAATTTCTATGTTGAAGATTAATGGAAATAAGACTAGTTCCTATGAGACTTTTGCAAGCGGTTGGCTCGATGAAGCATCCCAAAAGGTAAGTGGTCGCCCGGTAGATATTTTAGTATTACCAGATGGATCCATGTTGGTTAGTGACGATAAGCGTGGGGTGATCTACCGAATCAGCTATAAAGCATGAGTACCTCACGGAATTACGATCTTGTTATTTATGGTGCTTACGGGTACACAGGACGACTGATTACGGAGGTCTGTAAGTCAAAAGGCATTACAGCACTTTTATCAGGAAGATCAGAAGAACAATTACAAAAGCTAGGAAAAGAATTTTCATTTGATAGTCGAGCGGTTTCGATTGAAGATGCGGTTGCGCTTCGGAAGTTAGTGAGTGAGGCTAAGGCCGTTGTTCATTGTGCAGGACCATTTGCTCAAACGGCAAAACAAATGGCTTCGGCATGTTTGGAGTCCTCAACCCATTATCTCGACATTACCGGTGAACATGAAGTATTTGCGTATTTACATTCACTGGATGGCCAAGCCCGTCAAGCAGGGATCATGTTGATGCCCGGTGTTGGTTTCGATGTGGTCCCAACAGATTGTCTGGCGGCACATTTAAAAAACAGATTGCCAGAGGCTACTCACCTGCAATTGGCGTTTGCTGGTTTACCCACTGGTGTATCTCGCGGTACGGCACGAACGGCAACGCAAAGCTTTGGTAAAGAATCGCTGGTGCGCATAAATGGAACCTTGCAATCAGTCGGTAAAAAGCCTAAGACAACTGTGATCGATTACGGAGAAAAAAAATTAAACTCAGTTTGTATATCCTGGGGAGATATTGTCACGGCTTGGCATACCACAGGAATCCCCAATATTGAAGTCTATATGGCTGCATCTCCCGGATTGGTCAATAGCATCCGGTTTGCATTACGGTGGGGGTGGTTTTTTCAATTGGGACCAGTCAAGCGCTTTATACTTAAAAAAATAAATCAACGACCTGCCGGACCCTCTGAGGAGGTGCTTGGGACAGGAAAGACACTTGTTTTTGGTAAGGCCTGGAGAGGTGATAAGTCGGTTGAGTCAAGATTAGTAACCACTAATGGGTATCGCTTGACTGCGGATATGGCGGTAATTATTGCAGAAAAGGTCGTTAAAGGAAATTTTAAAACAGGTTTTAGCACTCCTGCGGCCTGTTATGGCCCGGATCTTGTCTTAGAGGCCCCTAGGACCAATAGATATGACGCCTGATGGTAATAAAGGTGATTTTTAAACACTAGAAACCCTATATTTGGAGGGTGAAAAGGGCTTTTTTAATCGTTTTTAGCTTTTTCCTGCTGATTCCAGCGCAGGCGCAAAAGATCAAATACAAAGATCTTTTCGTGTTCCTGAGCAACCGCCAATATGATCTGGCTGAGCCACTTTTAAAGCGTTACCTCAAGGACACGGACGATAACCCCAACGCATTCATGTACATGGGGTATATCTATGAGGAGAAATTTTTAGCCGCTGATGTCCTGAGGGAACAAAATAAGCTGGCAGTCTTCGGTGATTCAGCAGCCTACTTCCTTGATTTAGCCAACCGTAACATGACGGACAAGGAGATTAAAAAGAATGATGAATATTATCAGTCCTTTAGTCGACGAAATCCCAGGACAGGTGACTTTGGAGTTTTATTGTCTGATGTTGTTAACCATCTCACCGAAAAGTCCAAGGAAATCCGTGAACGCCAGCAAAAGGTTGTTAAACTAAATCGCTATTTCTCACAGGCAAATGGTATCTATGGTCGGTTACAAAAGGCATTTGCGACCTTAACCAGTCCCTATGAAAACATTCGCCAATTGTATCTGCGCTCAAATGATTCTACCATTTTAATGCTGGAAGAATTATCGGAACGTCAGGATAGTCTTATACTTTCCTTTAATAGCTACAAGTCAGTTTTGACGCAGATGGGCAAATCCACCTACAATCAGTCTATCGAATTGATGGAGATCAAGGATTTTACCCGAGATGGTCGGTCGGCCACTGATTTTTATGGAGAGCGCCTCATGATTTGGGATTATAATTATTGGTCCCAGGAAGCTGTTAAAGCAATAAAAAAAGAAATAAGACCAGTGCTTTCTAAATTGGTGCTGATCGATACTGATCTTACCTCCTTAAGAAACCGGGTGGCTAAAGACTCTGTTTCGGTAACTCAGGAACTATTAGACATAGCACAGGATTTATCCACCAGTAGCCTTTTGAAGTACGATACTGATCCCTTGCCTCACGCTGTGTTACTTTCAAAGATTTCTGAAATTAATTACGGATCCGTTGCCTCTGTAGTTCGTGAGGATCGCCGATCTCAGGATCTAAACCTGAAAGTGACTGCACTAAAGATGGAAGCTGACGCCTTGAACCGACTCGACAGTATCACATCTGCTGTAATGAGTCGAAACTTAGAGCAGGACTATGCTGATTATACCTCGTTTGTTCGAGATACCTATGGTAGTTTGTTAGTGGTTCAGAGTTTCCTTCGCACAACGAATGAATTTGCACGAAGCAAAAAAACTGAGCTTAATGAACAAATTAAATTTTACAGTGAGGCCATGAACTGGATAGTGGATGAAACCGACAGCATTCCAGCAATGGAAGGTGTGGAGTCACCTGAATTTTTTCCGGTCTTCATTCAAGAGGAGGCCTTTACTACCGGTGTGTTGCACCGCGAGGACCAATCTGATGTAACGGGTTATTTCTATACAATCACAAAAGATAGAAAGCCGCAGATCAAAGCAACCTTTCCTCTGGATAGTACTGCCTTTCATTATTCAAAGCGTGCATTAATGGATGGCACAGTGCTGAATTCGGTAATGGGTATGGTTTATTTCTCCTTGATTTGGTCTGAAGAAAGAATCAATAATAAAATTCCTATTGTTATTTCTAAAATCTACACTGTTGATGGACTCTCCTGGTCCAATCAGTTTTGGCTTGAAGGAATACCTGAAGACATTCGTATGATTGCCCAAACTGGTGAAATTACGATAAAGTATACCGGAGCCGCAGGGCCGCAGGTAATGACCATTACCAAAGATGGTAAGACGTTATAAATGCATTTAACGTTTAGATCCTTTTAATCTGCCTCTGATTTAATACAGTAAGGATATTTTAGCCTTATTTCTCCACCCGGCCTGGTTTGCATAGGGAACGAAATAAATTTTAAGATCCGCCTGATTGGCGTAGTCAACAAAATAGATTTTTTTATCTGCCTGGTTGGCGTATTCTACGAAAAACCATTTGCCATCATTTTTGCCAGCCTGATTGGCGTAGCCAACCTTGTACACAGCCAAATCGGCTTGGTTTAAATAGTCCACAACAAAAACCTTTACATCCGCCTGGTTCGCATAAGCAACGCTAAATATTTTTTGCCCTGTTACAATGAGTGGCATCAAGATTAAGAGCGCAATGGTGTTCATTCTGCGGTAGGATGCTTTAAAAATTAAAACCCGGTTCACCTGTTGTCAGTTTATATTTTAGCAACAATTATAACATTACAAATGAGTTTGTTCCAGTAAGGTGCACTGCTATAGTTTTTTCTGGTTTGAAATCGATCGAGTGCTTAAATTCTGAAAAAAATAAATGATATGAACAAGGATATTCAAGAATTCAACGATCTCGTTCGCCAGTACAAATTTGTTGAGGCTATTGAGCGCTTTTACGACGAAAACGTAGTTTTTGGTGACAACGCTAACCCTACAAAAACAGGAAAAGCCGCTTTACTTGCGGCAGCAAATGGATTTTTAGGTGCAGTAAAGCCAGAGTCAATGGAACTCCAGTCTCAAATATTTAAAGATGGATTGTTGGCTACTGTGTGGCGTTATGTATTCATCCATCCTCAAGCTGGGAAACTTGATTTTAACCAACTATCTGTTCAAAAGTGGAAAGGCGGAAAGGTGGTTCAGGAGCATCACTACAACGGATTTTAAAGTACAAGAAAGGACCGTTGGCTCTGTAAAGGTTCTGCAGAGCCAACGGTCTTGTCTCAAACAAAAACCTCATTAAAGATCTCAATCCGATTGTCCACCGTCAGAACGCCAGGTGATGACCAGGCTACACGTTCAGCTTCCTCTTTTTCCGACCAGGAGCGTACCGTTCCTTTCAACGTTACGGTGCTTCCGGCAACTTCAACCCGAACTGCATTCGCATCTAATTTCGCATTCCGGTGGAAAGCCTCCGCAATCTTATTTTTGATTTCGGTAGGATCGATAATCTTCGATTTGATGACGATATTATTGGTTACTCCGCGAACACCTAGCAGATTTTTAATCGCTGATTCTGCTGTTCGACGCTCATACTCCCATTCCACGTTGCCATTCAGATAAACCCAACCATTATCTACCTTTACCTCAATACGATCCTCATTGACTGCGCTGTTCCATTTCAACGCATTACTGACAGCCTCTGCAATTTCTGTATCCGTTTTTACGCCTGATTTAATTGGCTTGACCTCCAGATCAACCGCGACTACTTTAACCCCATGAACACGTTGGGCGGCCTTTTCTGCTGCTAGTTTTCGTGCATAGGTATCCACAACACCGGATAAGGTTACTACCCCGTCATGTGAGGAAACGCCAATTTCTGTGGCTACAGTTCTGAGCTGGGGATCCCATTTGATCTCCTGCATCACATCCCGCTGGATGTCATCATTTGTTTTCATAAAAAGGAATTTGTTTGATTTTTCTCCAACAAATCTAGAACCTGTCCAGTCCTCACTAAATGATCTCTGCACATAGCAACGAAGGATTATAGTCAAGCCATTGAAATGAATCTTATTTAGTCATCCAATCAAAACTCATAAAATTTAAAATTGAGCTATAGTATCTTTTGAATGTATTCTGTCATCCTTATTTTCTGAATAAACGCATGCTCACGACACAAGACCAACTTTCGGATCTTCTTATTCGCGTTGAACAATTATCCCGATCAAGTAACCGAAAAAAGATAATTACCGGTTTCGATGGGTTTATTGATCGGATTAAAAAACCCGTCAGTAGCAGGAGCGGGGAGACGGTTGATTGGTTTCATTCGTTGAAGGACTTTTCAGCACGCATTGCTGAGGCCTCAGGGAAAAGCGGGCAAATCGAATTGGTTACGGAAAAGACGAAAGCAGGCGGTAATGCTCCCATCCTTGCCGAAATGCTCTCCCGATGCAACATCGACTGTTTATGTATTGGTGCTATGGGCTATCCTATGGTGCATGAAATTTTCAGCGGACAAGACATCACCTACCGAATCATCAGTATCCTGGAGCCAGGTAAAAGTGATGCAATTGAACTTAGTGACGGTAAAATTATTTTTTCCGACCTGTCGACCTTCTCCCACTTCAACTGGAATTATATTAAGCGTACTGCGGGATTAGAGATTTTAAAACGCGAAGCTGAGGATACCGATCTGTTTGCTTTTGCCGACTGGGCCAATCTTCCTCATGCTTCTGAAATTTGGGAAGGAATGTTGAATGACGTGGTACGAGGTTCTGGACGGACAGACAGATTTTTTCTCTTTGATCTATGTGATCCTTCTCGTAAGACAGATCAGCAGGTGAAGAAACTTCTGGAGCTCATCAGTAAGTTTTCTGATTTTGGTCAGGTTACACTTGGCTTGAATGAAAATGAAATGATGCGGATTCACCGACAGTTGTTTGGCTCCGATGCTACTGATGTTTACTCGGCTGCAGGCAGGATGTTTGTCAACATGAGTATTCAGAATTTGCTTGTGCATCCCACCGATCGATGTATTCTTATTCGTAAGGAAGGTGTCAGTGAATTAACTGGTCATATCGTTCGTGAACCACGGGTCCTAACGGGTGGGGGAGATAATTTGAACGGTGGCTATTGTTTGGGTTGGGTTCATGGCTTTCCTGCTGAGAGTTGTGTCCTGCTCGGTATGGCAGCTTCCGGAGCCTACATTCGTAATGGTTACGCCCCTGGTTTAAACGATCTCAAAGCCTACCTCAAGCTCTGGATTACCAGCCTGACTACACCCACACTCACACCCACACTTCACTAGAAACAAAAAACCAAAAACAAAAAACTAACTCCATTCCTCATTCTCGAATCAAAACTTCACTTCCCACCGGTACATTAAAGTAAATCACCCACATATCCGCTTCCGAAACGCCTACGCAACCGTGCGA
>JBMSPY010000094.1:0-7906 GCA_049423005.1 Cyclobacteriaceae bacterium | reverse complement strand
CAACAAAATGTCGAAGCGTTTAGGCAATGTGATCAATCCTTTTGAGGCACTCTCCAAATACGGAGCCGACCCGGTTCGATGGTACATGATCGAAAATGCGCCGCCGTGGGATAACCTTAAGTTCAATATGGATGGGGTGGTTGAGTCGCAACGCAGATTTTTTGGAACCTTATACAATACCTATTCATTTTTTGCGCTTTACGCTAATATCGACGGATTCAGTAAGGATGAGCAGAACCTGGTTTCTTACGATGAATTATCTGTGCTGGACAGATGGATTCTTTCAAAGCTTCAATCACTTATAAATGAGGTAACGACTGCATACGATGATTATGACCCCACCCGAGCAGCTCGGGCCATTCAGGAATTTGTTAACGATCATCTGAGCAATTGGTATGTTCGTCTGAACCGAAAGCGTTTCTGGCAACCTGCTAACCGGGGTGAATTATCTGCAGATAAAAAAGCAGCTTACGAAACTTTATTCGAATGTCTTGCTGTGACGGCACAGCTCATGTCACCTATTGCCCCATTTTTTGCGGATTGGCTCTATAAAAACCTAACGGAAAACATCCGGAGTAGTGCTAAAAATAACGATACTCCGTTGGCTGTTGAATCGGTCCATTTGACCAAATGGAGAATGCCGGATACGCAGTGGATTGATCGTGAACTGGAGCTTACTATGGATTATGCGCAACGCATCTGCTCCCTGGTGCACTCCATTCGGAAAAATAACAAGATCAAGGTAAGAACACCATTGAGTCGAATCCTGTTGCCTGTATTGGATGAGCGTTTTGCGGCCCGCGTCCGTGTTTCAGAGGAAATCATTCGATCGGAAGTAAATGTTAAAAAGATTGAATACATCGATGACGCATCTGGTTTATTGGTGAAAAAGGTAAAGCCTAATTTTCCGCGACTTGGAAAACAATATGGTCCGAAGATGAAAGATGTTGCTGCGGTTATCACAGAATTTACGCAGGATGAGATTTCTATTTTGGAGAAGATTGGTCGATTGAGCAAATCTGGATTTGAATTTGTGCCGGATGATGTTTTGATCAGTTCGGAAGATATTCCAGGTTGGTCTGTAGCGAATGATGGCTCGGTAACAGTTGCTTTGGATATTGCTGTAACGGAAGAATTGAAACGTGAAGGCATTGCACGGGATCTGGTCAATCGAATTCAAAATTTGAGGAAGGATACCGGCCTTGAGGTTTTGGATAAGATTACGATAACTTTGGTTCAACCCGAACCGGAGATAGCTTTGGCCATTGATACTTTTCAAAATTACATTTGCAATGAAACCCAGGCATTATCCATTGGGTTTGTTACCGCATTGCCGTCGGGAGTACCCTTAGATATGGATGATTTTACCTTAGTGGCCGAAATAAAGAAATCAATTTAACGTGGAGCGCAATAACGAACTAAAACCACCTGGAAAAGCACTGACTTATTTCCTGATTGCATTGGCTGTAATAGCCATCGATCAGACAAGTAAAATTCTTGTTCACAGGTTCATGTACATCCATCAGGAAATTACCCTTTTTGGCTATGGAGATGGACAGTATGGGTTTAAACTTCACTACCTGCTTAACCCAGGTATGGCTTTTGGTATCCGGTGGAAAAGTGAATTTGGAAAATTGTTTTTGACCGGTTTCCGTATTGTAGCCATGTTTGGTATAAGCTGGTATTTAATTAAATCAGTACGGGAAGGTGCGCATCGGGGATTTTTGATTGCCTTGGCGCTCATACTTGGTGGAGCGGTTGGAAATGTGATTGATAGTACATTCTATGGCGTGCTTTTAAACAATCAACTGCCAGGGTCTGTAACACCATGGTTTCACGGACAGGTAATTGATATGTTGTTCTTTCCTTTGTTTGAAATCAACTGGCCAGTCTGGTTGCCTTATGTTGGTGGTGATAATTTTCTTTTTTTTAGCCCAGTTTTTAACATTGCCGACACGTCAATCTTTGCAGGTGTGGCATCCATTCTAATTTTTCAAAAAAGATTCTTTGGTGACCCGGAAACAGAGGAGCAGTCCTCAACAACGCCTGGTGAGTCTACTGATCTGTTGAAGGAGTCTGATCAAAATGGCTGAGCATCTTTTTATCGATCAAACAGCCGGCAAGGCAACCCGGTATCAGCAGGTGTTGCCACAGATTGAGGCGCTGCTTTCAGCAGAAGATGATCTTACAGCCAATCTGGCAAATGTTGCCGCAGCACTAAAGCAGACTTTTGATTTTTTTTGGGTTGGATTTTATCTCGTTAAAAATGATGTGCTTGTACTTGGTCCGTTTCAGGGTCCAATTGCCTGCACCCGAATCAATTTTGGAAAAGGCGTTTGCGGGGCCGCCTGGGAACGTCAGGAAACTATCATCGTGCCCGACGTAGATCAATTTCCGGGTCACATTGCCTGTAGTTCAGAATCCCGATCAGAGATTGTTGTACCGGGTTTTTTGCATGGCGCGGTAACCCTGATTCTGGATGTGGATAGTCAATATTTGGGACACTTTGATCAAACCGATGCCGTGGCGTTGGAGCATCTTATGCGTATGATTGAGCGCAAGCTCTGAATCCCCCTGACGGAGGTTATTTTAAGCTCCAAATCAAATTCTTACATTTAAAAGTCTTCCGTATCTGCGGAAGGCTCCACCAACCTACATAGAGATGAAAACAATGATGCAAAGAAGGCAATGGCTGCGTTCAGCTTTTGCACTAACCTCAGGCGCTACTTTGGCCGGAAGCTTTACCGGGCAGCTGGCGGCCATGCCATTGAGTCAGGCCGAGCGTATGGTAAAAATTTCAGGTACTCCGGCAGTAAAACTCAACGCGAATGAAAATCCTTTTGGTCCTTCGGAGCGTGCTCGCAAGGCCATCTTAGAGGCCATTGTTGATGGCAACCGTTATCCTTTTGATTTGATTACTGAACTAAAGGCCTTATTGGCGAAGCATGAGGGTGTAACTCCGGATCACATTCATTTAGGTGCAGGCTCCGGTGATCTCCTTTCTCAATGCGGAAAAGCTTTCGGTGCCATGGGTGGTGCTGTTCTTTCTCCTTTTCCTACGTTTCCGATGCTGATGAATCATGCTGAAACTTTTTCTGCACGTTGGGATAAAGTGAACTTGAATGACAAACTCGAGTGCGATTACGCCGCAATGACAGCGGCGATTAAGCAGGACACCAAATTGATTTTTGTGTGTAATCCTAACAATCCTACCGGGACGTTGGTTGACCCTCAAGTGGTTCGGTCGTTTTGTATAGCGGCTTCGGAGAAGGCGACGGTATTTTCAGATGAGGCTTACCTGGAGTTTTTACCTCTTGAGCAGCAGGTTTCCATGTTGGAGCTGGTAAAAAAAGATATGAATGTTATTGTCAGCCGGACCTTTTCCAAAGTTTATGGATTGGCGGGTTTACGTATTGGCTACCTGATTGCCCGACCTGATCTGATCAAGAAGGTTCCTAAATACGGATGAGATATTCCTTTTGCCAGCACCTCTTTGGCTGCTGCCAAAGCATCGTTGGGTGATCTGGAGTTTATGGAAATGACGCGTCGTAAAAATTCCGAGGCACGTCTGATTCTAACCGATTACCTGGATAAAAAGGGTATTTCATACGGTAAGTCGCATACCAATTTTGTTTTCTTTCCTGCTCCGGCCGAAGGGAAGGTGATTCTCTCTAGGATGCAGGATAAAGGTTATCTGATGCGGATATGGGATTACAAACAGAAAGAATGGTGCCGTGTTTCGATTGGCACGGCTGATCAAATGAGGGGATTTGTGAAGGCGTTTGATAGTATCTTAACTTAAGTCATCTGATGCGGTTGGTTATACATTTTTTTCAGATAGCCGTTATTCTTTTGTTGGCAACTGCTTGCGATCAGACCGTTCAGTTTGAGCAACCACAACCCAGTGGTGTGCCGGACATTAATCAGTTACCTGACCGACTTCTAGGGTCTTATTTTTCTCAGGAGGATAGTTCTACGCTCGAAGTGTCGAATGATTTAGTAACCATTTGCAATCGGGCACTCATAAAAATTTCAGTTGCTGATATTGGAGCGGGCGTCACTCTTTCCGGTGATACTATAATAGACGAGTCGAGCGGTTATAAGGAGCCAGTGAAACGGCTGGGCGACAGCATTCAGGTGCGTTGGCCTTTATGGACCGATACTCTTTTTCGACACGGTGATCGTTATGTACTTAGAAAATTTAAGTCCAGGTATTTCCTAAATTTTCGAACGGCTGATGGATTTTGGAGGGTTTATCTTCTTCACCAGCAAGGAAAAGGTGAGTTAGCTGTCCAGGAGCTTCTGGCGCCGGAGGATATTGATTTATTGGAAGCCATTACTCCTGTACGCAAAATTGAAACCGATACGGTCCTAGGTCCGCGCTATGAAATCAATCCTGATCGTAAGGCATTAAAAAAATTAATGCGTCGGGGATTTACAACCCGGGGCGTTTATCTACGCGTACGTTAGGTCCTGTTTTATCCCTCAGGCTACAGAAAACTTCACTTCTTCTGAAGCGCCTAGGACTTTCATCAATTTAGCGTGATCGATGATGGCGTCCAGGAAGGTTGTTTTCTTTTTGTAGGGTACACCAAATTCTTTGGCCGTTGCTTCAAGAATTGGAGCAATTTTTCGGTAGTGAATGTGGCAAATCTGAGGAAACAGGTGGTGCTCCACTTGAAAGTTTAAGCCGCCGACATACCAGGAGAACCAGGTGCTGTTCATGGCAAAATTGGTTGTTGTTTGCATCTGATGAACGGCCCAATTGTTTTCCAGGTTTCCGTTTTCATCTGGTTCCGGATAAACAGTACCGTCAATAACGTGTGCGGGTTGGAAAATGATGGCTAGAATAAATCCGCTAACCGCATGCATTAAGAAAAATCCGATGAACCAGGTACCAAAGCTGATGTTTAAAATTTGAATGGGGAGGTAGGCGATGTACCAGAAGTAAACACCCTTGGTAATCAGCAAATAGGTCCACTCTTTAAGGGCAGAAGATTTTTGTCTGGTAACCATTCCTTGCCGCTGATATTTAAAGAGTCTGTTGAAATCTTTGAAGACAATCCATACGAAGGTTAAGAGGCTATAGAAGAACCATGCGTAGAGGTGCTGGTACCGGTGGATGGGTTTCCAGGGTGAACCAGGGGCCATACGCAGAACACCCCGAGGGCTGATGTCTTCGTCCACATCGTGTACGTTGGTATAGGTATGGTGTAAAACGTTGTGCTGCACTTTCCAGTTGAAGGCGTGACCACCAACCAAGTTTAAAGTCATTCCCATAAGGTCATTAACCCAGGTTTTGGAAGAATAGGCGCCATGATTGGCATCGTGCATAATGGAAAGACCGATGCCAGCCATACCCAATCCCATTACGATTGCAGTTAGAATCATTCCCAGCGTTCCGTAAACAACTCCGGTTAAGAGAAGAAAATAGGGCACAAGAAATAGACTGAGCATGAAAATGGTTTTAATAACCATTTCAGTGTTGGCGTGTTTACTGATATTGTTTTCCTTAAAATACTGGTTCACGCGTTGTGTCGCTGTTGCAAAAAACTGAGCATTTCCAGTGGCAAAGCGAAGATTTTGGTTTGATGACATAGGTTGGTAATAATGGGCTAACATTTGCCTATCCCAAACAGTTCCTGAGTCATCAAAAGTCCTGATTCAAATCAAGAAGATGCCGAGATAAGTCGTACAAAGTACCAATTATCTGGCAGAAATCACTGATTTAATTGATTTTCGTCAATTAATTAAGGAAGTGTAGCGATGATCGTCTGGCCTCCTTTTGTCTTTTGGCCATTTTTTACCTGTACTGTGGCATTGAGCGGAAGAAAAATGTCGACACGGGAACCAAATTTAATAAACCCGAATTCCTGGCCTTGCTCCATTACCGAACCTTCTTTGATATACCAGCAAATGCGCCGTGCTAAGGCTCCAGCGATTTGGCGAAACAGTACTTGATCACCATTGGACATTTTAACACTAACGGTTGTACGCTCATTTTCAGTACTACTTTTTGGATGCCATGCGACCAGATATTTTCCAGGATGATATTTAAAGTAAGAAATGATACCACCTGCAGGCATTCGGTTGACGTGAACATTGAACGGAGACATAAAAATGGAAACCTGAATTCTCCGGTCCTTAAGGTGTTCTTCCTCCGTGGTTTCTTCAATCACGACTACCTTACCATCTGCGGGAGCCAAAATATGCTTTTCATTTTTTTGGACGGCAATGCTTGGGTTACGAAAAAACTGAAGAACGATTAGGTAGAAAATTACACTGATCAGAATGTGAATATTCAGATAGAGGCCTTCTCCTACCCAGTAGTGAATGCCATAACAAACTGCGGATAGTAAAATCAATAATCCGAACAGCAGGGAACGTCCTTCTCGGTGAATGGTCATTGAATATCTTTCGGCAAAGATATCAGAAACCTCCGCGGAACTTATAGGTTTTAGCCACTTTATCGATGGCTACCATATAGGCCGCAATCCGCATAGACACTTTATACTCGTTAGCCACGCGGTACACGTTGTCAAAGGCATCCTTCATAATCCGGTCACTTCTGCGGTTGACGCGTTCGGCAGTCCATTTGTATCCCAAGCGGTTTTGCACCCATTCGAAATAGGAGACCGTAACGCCGCCGGCGTTGGCAAGAATATCAGGCACCACACTGATACCTTTTTCATAAATGATGCTATCGGCCTTTGAAGAAGTAGGTCCGTTTGCTCCTTCAACAATTAATTTTGCCTGAATGTTGGCAGCATTATGGTGGGTGATTACATCCTCCTTAGCCGCTGGCACTAATAAGTCGACTGGTAAGGTGAGCAATTCTTCATTGCTGATTTTTTCAGCCCCGGTAAAACCTTCGAGCGAGCCCTTATTGGCATCGCGATGTTTTAAGGCTTCGGTAATATCGATGCCTCTTTCGTTATAGTAAGCGCCGGAGATATCAGACACAGCCAGCACACGCAGACCGCGCTCCTCCAATAATTGCGCTGCCCAGGATCCCACGTTTCCAAATCCCTGAACGGCACAGGTCGCTTTGAACGGATTGATTTTCAATTTTTCCATAGCAGCCATAGCCGTTACCATTACTCCGCGACCAGTTGCTTCTGTTCTTCCAAGCGATCCACCCATAACAATTGGCTTGCCGGTTACAACCGCTGATACGGTCATTCCTTTATTCCGGGAGTACTGGTCCATCAACCAGGCCATTTCACGTGGACCTGTTCCCATATCCGGAGCAGGAATATCCTGGTCTGGTCCGAAAACATCGCTCATCGCCTGAGTATAGGCACGCATCAAGCGTTCAATCTCTCCCGGGCTCATGGAGCGTGGCTGACAAGCTACTCCACCTTTGGCTCCACCATAGGGAATATCCACTACGGCACATTTCCATGTCATCCACGCTGCTAATGCTTTTACTTCATCCAGGTTTACTTCCGGATCAAAACGGATTCCGCCTTTTGATGGACCCAGAATGGTAGAGTGAATCACCCGGTAGCCCTCAAAAACTTTTATACTGCCATTGTCCATAGTCACGGGGAGAGACACGATGACCTGCTTGGCAGGGGATTTCAAAACATTATAGACTTGTTCTTCCAGGCCAAGCAACTGAGAGGCCGTATGGAATCGCGACATCATGGCCTCAAACGGATTTTCCTTGTCAACTATCGGAGCGGGTTCAATATATGCCATAGAGCTTCCAGGGGGTTAAAAACGCCACAAAGGTAAACAAATTGACAAACAGCCTAACGACTGAAAGGTAAAGGAGGTTTTACCTTCTTTTTCCAAAAAAAATTCGGATTTGGACTGAATTTCCAATCATTATTCTAGCCTTTCGTCGAATGGCCGAATACCCCTAGAAAATCTCGATGAAGGCTACGATGAATGGCGCAGA
>JBMSPY010000093.1:0-7920 GCA_049423005.1 Cyclobacteriaceae bacterium | reverse complement strand
CCTCGGGTCTTGTTCGGAAAATGTGCAGTGTAAATCAATAGCCATTAATGTTTTGCCTTCAGCATTTATCACAGCCATTCAAACTGATAAATCAGAGATTTGTCCAGGTGAAAAAATGGTTCTGACGATTAATGGCAACTTGGGAACTTCCACCAGTTGGAAGCTTTATACAGGGGTTTGCGGCGGTACCTTGGTTGCTTCTTCCACTACCGGAACCTTCGAGGTAAGTCCTTCAACCACTACGACCTATTTTATCAGAGCGGAAGGCGGTTGTACAGTGATTAAGGGTTGTTCAGAAGTCCAGGTAAAGGTTAAACCAAATCCGGTCTTGACTTCTGTTACCACCACGGTCACAGAAGATTGTCCTGGTGCTCCTTCGGTACTAAAGGTTAATGGAAGTTTGGGTAATGCCACGGCCTGGACGTTATACTCAAATTCTTGTGGTGGAACAGTGATTGCTTCCAATACCACTGGAATATTTGAGGTAAGTCCTGTTGTTACCACCACGTATTTTGTAGCTGCCACAGGTGGATGTAGCATTCGTACCGAGTGCGTCTCAATCGTTCTTACTCGTAAGCAAATAACAGCTGCCGTTAGTTTGAATTCCGGAACACTAACTGCTTTTGAGGTAAATGCTCAGTATCAGTGGATCGATTGCTCGACCAATCAGCCTGTTGCCGGTGAAAACGGATCCTCGTTCACTCCATCACGTGATGGCCAGTATAAGCTGAAGGTGACTAAAAATGATTGTGTTGTTTTCTCTGATTGTATCGATGTGGTAGTTGTTGGTTTGGCATCACCGGATGCTGAGTCGCCAATGGTTTACCCTAATCCATCGGAAAAAACATTAAGAATCAGAATTCCTAAAACCTGGGTCTCCACTAAAATTTCTGTAATCGATTGGTCAGGTAAGATCAGATCGAATTTTGCCGGTAAAGGTGGAGAAACTGTTGAACAGGATGTCAGTGATTATGCCTCAGGAGTTTACTTGATTAAGTGTGAATCAGAAGGAAGAAGTGAAATTATTAAGTTTATCAAGTACTAGTTATAAATAGTAAGAATCGTGCCTTCCTAGAATTGAATATTGGTTTTAGGTTGATCTGATTTTTCCTCCTGTGGAAGTCATTTTTATTTCGTGATTCCTATGTTGTTGGTTGTTGCAATCTGGGATTTAAATGTCCCAAATTGGGCTATGAACTTTTTTACAAATTCTTTTCCAGGCTGATTGGATTGGATTTTTTCTTAGCTCAGTAATTTCGAATTACATATGCTTTACAGAATATTTTTTCCGGTTTTCCCATGGGCTTTTAATGAAGGCAAGTCCAAGTCAGCGGCTAATACTCCAGTTAGACGTAAGTCCAAGCGTGCCAGAGGTAATTTTTGGATAAGGCTTGTAATGCATCACACGAATAGAGATAGAAGAATAAGAATTTTTGGAAATGATCCCTTAATCTAGCTTCGCGTGTAAAAGGGCACCTATTGCACTTGTATGAATAAAAAAACCGGACAGATGCCCGGTTTTTTTCATTTTACTAATTTAGCGCCGCGTTTATAGTCCAGGTCTCATAGTTCAACGGATAGAATAGGAGTTTCCTAAACTCTTGATCCCAGTTCGATTCTGGGTGAGACTACTGTTTTTTTGATGCTCTTCTCTTAGTCAAAAGCAATCCCTTCAAAAGTCAACACATTATTGACTTACAGTTAATAAACTGAAGCCACCCGTTTCGGTAGACCAAAAGTGCCTTTGGTTTTAATTTTCTATATTCCGTTGTTTTCTTTGAAAATCACAAATCGGATAACCGCATGGTAAAGAAACCATTCTTCTTGTTTGTACTCTTTTGGTTTTTCAATACTCCATTCAATCTTTTTGCGCAATCGCTCGAATCGACTCAGATTGAACAGAGATCTTTCGGGCCTTCAGTCGGTTTAGAGATCGTATCCTCTTTTGATGGTTTGGGAGAAGGATTTGAGGGTCCACAAGGCAAAACATATTTTAGAAATCCTAGCGATAATTCAATTGCAGTCGGCCCTGATCATATCGTGCAAACGGTTAATTCCCGAATGGCTGTATTTACTAAGGAGGGAAAGAAGTACAACAAAACTGGCGCTATTTTATACGGCCCCGGTGAGACGCGAAATGTATTCAAAGGATTCGGGGGGCCCTGTGACGACATTAACAATGGAGACGCTGTGGTGCGTTACGATCAGATAGCCGATCGCTGGCTCATTGTTATGCCGACTTTTCGTAGGGCCTTGCCGAAACACGATACTTTACCTTTTAAAAAATTCCCTGGTGGCGTCGAAGTTGGCTCACCCGTTAACCCTGGTCCGACAGCGCCCCTGTTCCAGCCTGGTTACGTTATGGAAGACAGACCAACAACTCGAAAAAAGCTTCCACCCGATACCGTTGGCACCTATTGTATGTGTTATGCTATTAGTACTTCTTCCGATCCTTTAGGCACGTATTACCGCTACGAGTTTCGTCGCGAACGATTCCCCGATTATCCACGTCCTGCTTTATGGCATGATGGGTACTACACTACCACCAGTACAGGTGATCATCTGAACGAGCGTCATGCTTATGTCGTAGATCGTTTAAAAATGCTCCAAGGACTACCCGCAACGGAACAGTGGTTTATTTTGCCTGATGTAAATTTTATAATTCATGCCGATACGGATGGCAAAAACCTACCTGATTCCAGTACCCCGGCGATCATGATGGCCACCGGAGGTGATCAATTGAATAACATAACTGCAGATGATGGAATCTATGCCTGGAAGCATTTCACCAATTGGATCGATCCATCTCAATCCAGGCTGGATGGACCAACTAAAATTTCTGTTGCACCGTACCGCTATCTGGGAGGTGGTCAGCTGACTAAAGCTGTTCCCCAGCCTGGAACAGACATTCGTCTAGACGCTCAAGGTGACAAACTGATGGCTCGTTTGGTATATCGACAAATAGGCAAAAATGGAAAAATTGTCGGTGTCCACAGTGTAGAGGCTGCAGCCGGAGGAGGCGTCAGGTGGTATGAATTTGAAAGTAAGTCTTCAGGCAACGTTAAGCTTCAAGCGCAGGGCACCTATGCTCCTGAAAAAGGTTACCGGTGGATGGCTAGCCCTGCACTGGATATAAAGGGAAATATTTTCATTGGATTTTCTTTCTCAGATGAAAAGAATTATCCGGGGCAGCGGATGGTGGCAAGGTCTTCAAAGGCCAGAGGTTCAGAAATGAATTTTGAGGAAATCGTTTTGGTAAAAGGGGAGGCTTCACAAACAACTACGCTTCGGTGGGAAGATTATACTCAAACTGCCGTCGATCCGTCGGATGAATCGCTAATCTGGTATGTCGGTGATTACCTTAAAAAGGAGGCTGCAGAATATTCTACCCGAATTGTTGCTGTTCGAATAAAAAATTCTAAAAAATAAGGCCTTCATGTGGTGAAGGCCTTAAATTCTGTTCTGATTATTTATCGTTTAGCCTCCACTTTTCCCACTCCGCTCCTGCAGCGGGACTAATATTGGTTTGTGGATCTTGCTCTTTAGAATTGATCACCACGGATTGCAGGCTTACTTGTGACCTCAGATAATCAGAAAGCTCTTTATAGGTAACCGCCCCTTTTGTTTCCTGTATTTTCTTTAAAAGGAAATAGGTGAAAAGGCCATGACCTTTTTCTTTATAAGGTAGCGAAGACTGATCACCGGAGCTCGCTGTAAAAACAACCAGTTTTCCATTTAGGGTTTCCTCTTTAGGCTTGATTTTTACCCCGCGTGCAGAAACCAGTCCCTGACCACGTGCTCCGCCACTGAAGCAGGCATCCATAAAAACGGTTACACGCTCCGTACTGAACTGAGTTAAGGCCTTGTAGACATCGGTAACTTTTAAACCAAATTGAATGCTGCTTCCTGAAACATCTACAGGTATCAGGTACGGATCTTTGGTGACCTCATCCGGAAGTCCGTGCCCGGCATAATAAAACAGGAGTTCAGCCTGCCCCGCACTTTTTTCAGCAAGCTTATTAAGTTTAGCTAGAGCCTGACGCATTTGCCCCGCTGTTCCATTCAGTAACAATTGTGCATTGGCTTCAGGTACTCCTAATGTTTTGACGGCGTATTCTTTAAAAATCGCAGCGTCATTTTTTGCAAAGGCAACGTCTACTTCATTTGAAAGGTCAGTTTGAAAAGTGCTGTAATCCTCGTTGCCAATGATTAAAGCAAACCGATAGGGAAATTGGGCTTTTGACTCCGGGATATTTTGATCGACATCGGAAAGAAGTCTAGCCGGAGATTTTTTTTCAGTTGGGCGGATGGAAGCTACCGGTTCTTCTTCGGTTGACTGATTGGCCAAGCGATCTTCCAAAAGAAAAGTAAACCGGATCGAAGCATATTTATTTTGATAAGGAGGTTGAATGAGGTCTTTTTTCTTCCGGTAACCTTTGGGCTCTGCTTCAACAGTATGTTCCCCTTTGTTAATCAGAACCTTCATTCGCTCGGCCGTCCCTACAAACTGCCCATCGACATAAAAACTCGTTTCCTCTTCGCTTGAGCTAAGGTCAAGGACGATGTTGGCGTCCGGTGACATCTTCAAATAGGAGTTACTGGCATTGGATCCGGAGATAGCATCCTTTAGGGATCGTATCTGACCGAAAGAAGTTAATCCCGAAAAGACCAGAGTAATCAATAAATATTTCGCTTTCATAATGTCACTAAATTAAAAAGGAGCAGTGCCAGTTATGGCACTGCTCCTTTAGTTTGTTTTTTACTTATTTACCTTTTCCAATATCCTGCTTGCCAACTTCCATTTTAGCAGCAGTACCGGTTACGACAATATCCATCTTCCATAATGTGATAAAGATCGGGAACATGGTGATTTTAGTGTCGGTTTTGTAATCCAGGACTACATCGGCACCAGGGTATCTGGATAACGCTTGGTTGAAAAGCATCTCTGAGTCTTCACCTGTAAATTTTGGAGGAAATAGAATCGAGAATTTTGAGAAGGTTGCAGATGTTTGACCAAGTGGAGTCACATTCGAGTTGGGATATACGTAATGAGAAGCCGGAACAATGGATCCGGACGTAATGGTGCAGCTTGAAAGGAATGCCAGGAATCCTACAGCCGTCAGAAGCAATGCTATATTTTTTTTCATGTTATTCAATTTTTAGGATGGCTTATTTCAAAATCTGTTTTCCAACTTCTTGCTTTGCCGCGGTACCATCAATTTTCATTTTGTGAATGTAGATATTCAGAAACATGAGTGGAACCTGGGTAATCACGTAGTACGCATTACCATTGATAATTGCATCTGAGCCAGGTGCTTTCATAAGTGCGCTTGTATAGGCTTCATTGATAATGGTAGATGTAGGCGCAGTTGGCGGCATGAAAATCCGGATCCGCGTATTGGATTCGCCGGTCACTTTATTCAACGGCTCAACATTTGAGTTTGGAAAAGTAAAATGGGTTTGTGGAATTCTTCCCATGTAAAGGGTTTGCGTGCAGCTGGACAGTAGTGCTGCAAACACAACCAAGGGTATTAATTTTTTCATAGATAAGTGTGGTTTATGGGTATAAGATAGAACCTAAAGAATTAATTATAAACCAGAATGATGTTTTTTTTCTCAAATGTGACGAATACATTCAATTTGGGACATACCAGAAATCCTTCGTATCAAAAATTTATCCTTTCCATACTGATGTACTTCCTTGTTCAATCCCTCTTGTTCAAATGCCCTTAAAAACCTACCTTGAATAATTCCTTTTTCCCTGTTCACTTGCCTCACCATTATGAAACAGCTGCGCCATTATTTCGTTTTTTGTTTATTAACATGGGTATCAACGGCAATATCGCAGTCGCTGCCACGGCTAACGTTAGTAAATCAGGGTCATAGTGCCCGAATAAACGAGATACTTTTTACCGCTGACGGCAGTCAACTAATTTCCGTATCTGATGACAAAACCATACACGTTTGGGAAACTTCTACTGGAGACCTTATTCGAACACTTCGCCCATTTTCTGAATCTGGATTTTCCGGACGCATTTATTGCGCCACTTTGTCACCTGATGACCGATTTTTAGCTATTGGTGGGTTCTTTCCAGATAATGAAATCAGAATTATTGACTTGCAACAGTCGCCCGATGTGGTGATTCTTAAAGGCCACAAAAATGTTGTTTCTAAACTTCGCTTTTCAGCAGATGGTTCCCGATTACTCTCTGCCAGCAACGATCAATCCGTTAGAATCTGGAACCTGACTTATTCAGCTGGTAAAGTCAGCGGAGTTCCTGGTCCACTTTTTACTGGCCATACTGCACCAGTTTATGATATCGCATGGACCCTAGATAACCAGCGCTTTGTATCGGCCTCCTTGGATGGCACCCTTCGACTTTGGAATGCTCAAAGTTCTGGTAGCCCGGTTGTTATGAAAATGCACATTGATAAAGTTTATTCGGTCGCTGTATCGCCTGATGGAAATACCATTGCTTCCGGGGGAAATAAGGGGGATGTGTTGATTTGGGATAGCCAGGGAAGTTATCGGCAAAGGCTTCCATCTGTTGAGCAGCCGGTTACAGGTCTTGCTTTTACGCCTGAGGGTCGGTTGTTGGTAACATCTGAACGTACCCAACTGGTGGATGTAGAGGCCGGGGTTGTCACCCATCGGTTTCCATGGCCTGCTGGGGGTGGTCAAGTAACTGCATCTGCCGTCTTTAATTCCAAAATGACAGCTATCGCCGGGGGATTTGAGGGTGATATCATATTATTTCAAAATTCGGATTATGAACCGGTGCGTATCATGAAAGGAAAGGGGAGGATACCACGCAAAATTGAATTAGGTGGTAACCTAACGGTAGGTATTGGTTACCGCGGAGAAAAAGTCTCCAGATACTTTGATCTTTCTTCTGTAAAGTTTTATTGGAATAAATCTGAAGTTCAAACTCGGCCTGCGGTTGCCAATGAAAGTGGGTACCAATTACAAAAACTCGATGACTATACCTTAAGTACCGGATTTAGTGGGTCGGTTAAAAATGAGCCTCGAACAGATGGTAGAATTTTGTCTTTTGCTATTCTTTCCTCCACTAAAATTGGTGTTGGTAGTGATTATTCCTTTAAAATTTATGATCGCCAAGGAAAACTACTTTCAGAATTAAAGGGACAAAATGGGGAAATCTGGGACTTGGCTCCGTCAGCAGATGGTCGACTTGTAGTGGCTGCATGCGGGGATCAAACGATAAGCGTCTGGAATATGGAGACAGGGGAAAAGTTAGTATCCCTCTTCGTAGCTGAAAATAATGAATGGATTGTGTGGACCCCGCAGGGTTATTATGAAGCCTCTGCAGGAGGCGAAGCATTCTTAGGTTGGCAGGTCGATCACCGCCCCGATCGGATTTCTGATTTTTACCCCGCTTCAACATTTCAGTCAACCCATCATTTTCCGGAAGTAGTGAAACAAACACTACGCTTCGGATCCTTCCAGAAGGCAAAGGATTATATTGGAGAACTCAATCCTCAGACGATTCAGAAACCTCAGCAGGGAGTTGTTCAATCAACACCAACTGCAGTGCCCCCGGCGGTGGATGAAGCGCCCAAAATTGAATGGATTACTCCGCAAACGTTTGAATCTGAGTCCAACGGACCTGAAGTTTTGATTCGAGTAAAAATTTCCTCAGCCAGTGATATTGCGCTAGTGCGAATCCTAGTGGATGGTCGAACGCCCGATGCCTCTCGAAGTGTTGTGTCGTACGGTAAGGATTATGTGCTCGAACAGCGTATAAAACTGATGAGTAAGTTAACTGAGGTAAGAATTTTTGTTCGCAATGCTAGTGCGAAGGCCTTATCGGAGCCTAGACGAATCAATTGGAGCGGTGGCATGACTCCGGATTCTGGAACACTGCAGTTAATGGACCATAATACCCGTCCCAACCTTCA
>JBMSPY010000092.1:0-7998 GCA_049423005.1 Cyclobacteriaceae bacterium | reverse complement strand
TCAAAAGAATTTTCCCGGGTTAGAGCATTTTAAAGCGGATCAGTTGGTCGGATGGGCCCGTGAATTGCGCAAAGACATCAATAAAAAATATCAGTTTGTTCATCCTGAAAACCCGACGATCAATACCTGCAGCCATGTGTTGTGGACCGGAACACCTTTGGACTCGAAGTCCACGGCCCGCAACGCGGTGTTTTATGGCGACAAGGCCATAGACCGTTCGCCTTGCGGAACGGGTACCTCGGCACGACTCGCGCAGTGGTTTACCAAAGGCAAGCTAATGCCTGGTGATGAATTTATTCACGAAAGCATTATCGGCTCAAAGTTTATCGGCAGAATTGAGGAGGTTACTGAGTTAAACGGAAAGCCGGCCATCATTCCCAGTGTGGAAGGTTGGGCCAGGGTATATGGATTGAACACGATTACCATTGATCCGGAAGATGATCCGTATGCGTACGGCTTCCAGGTTATCTAAAAAAGCATTCATGGGAAAAAAAGTTTTAGTTGCCGGCGGCGGAATTATTGGATTGAGTTGTGCCTGGTATTTAAACCAGGATGGCCATGATGTGACCGTTGTAGACCAGAGTAAGTTGATCGATGGGTGTTCTTTTGGAAACGCCGGCATGATTGTCCCTAGTCATTTTATTCCACTGGCGGCTCCGGGTATGGTGAGTAAAGGAATCCGTTGGATGTTCAATTCCCGAAGTCCATTTTTTGTTCGGCCACGATTGAGCATGGATCTGATGAAATGGGGCTGGGAGTTTTTACGCCACGCTAATGCAAAGCATGTTGATCACTCGATTCCGGCATTAAAGGAATTAAGTCTATTGGGAAAGAAGTGTTATCAGGAATGGGATCGTACCATGCCGTTTCGATTTGGTTACGAGGAGCGTGGATTGTTGATGTTGTATAAGGATCAGCATACGGCAGAGGAGGAGAAAGAGACTGCGGAGTTGGCAAACCAGATTGGTATTGAGGCGCGGGTTCTGGATCGCCATCAGGTTCAGGAACTAGAGCCTGATGTTCGGGTAGATGTTTTAGGTGGTGTTTATTTTCCAGGCGATGCGCATTTAAATCCGCGAACGCTTGTTGAAAATTTGATTTCTACCCTTCGTTCACGTGGCGTCACTTTTTTAGAGGAGCATACCATTGATGGATTTGAATTTTCGGGAAAGGAAGCACGTGGTGTTCGGTTGAAAAATGCAAATGCTAGCGAGGTGGAAGTTAAATGTGATGAGCTGGTGCTGGCTACGGGCAGTTGGTCTGGTTTAGTAGGCAAGCAATTAAAATTGAGTATGCCCATGCAGGCCGGCAAGGGGTATAGTTTTACGTTGCCTGATGTGGAGAAAAATGTGCGCATTCCATCGATTTTTCTGGAGGCCAGAGTGGCAGTAACCCCGATGGGTCGGACGTTACGTTTTGGCGGCACGATGGAAATTGTTGGTGTTGATCACAGTATTAATATGGAGCGGGTGCGTGGTATCGTGGATAGCATACCAAAATATTACCCCGAAATGCAGGTACCAGTGCCGCAGGTAGATTCAATCTGGCACGGATTACGTCCGTGTACTCCAGATGGTTTACCCTACATCGGTCGCAGCAGTAAGTACTCCAATTTGGTTGTAGCGACAGGGCATTCCATGATGGGGTTGAGTTTAGCACCGGCGACTGGATTATTGATTTCGGAGTTGGTGGGGGGAAAGAACTTGAGTATGGGTATAGGTGCTTTTGATCCGGAGCGGTTGCAATGAGGATTACATGGGTTAAAAATCTTTATAATTCCGATTAGCCTTTTTTAATTGTTTTAACAATTTCCGCCTAAATGAGAGAGTGGTAGCATCTTTAAGAGGTGCACTTCTAAATCCATATCTAGAAGTTTAAATATCCCATAACCTCTGAGATATTTTTTCGTTGAGGACATCTTAATGGTTACTCGGCAAAGGGTTTAGGATTAAAGATCAATACGGATGAGCCTTCATTTCACCCAATGTTTTTTAAAAAGTGATTCATATAAGATTTTTCTTCTTTTTATTACGATATCTTTAGTTACTCCGAGACTTTGCAGCGGCCAGCAGAATCTTTTCAATATTCCCTCGGGTGACATTACGAATGAGAAGAAGCTGTTTTATCAGCATCAACTTAATCTTTATCGGGATAAAATTGAGTCGAAGGCGCATTTTGTTTATGGCCTAGGGAAGGGATGGGATGTTGGATTGAATGTGGTGGGGAAGGGAGCTTACTTTTCGCCCTCCTGGCGCGTTTCGTATAACGATAACCCGGATCGGGGAGCGCTGTATCCAATTGTGTTGGCCACGGTTCAAAAACAGATTCAGCTGACCGAGCAGATCGATTTTAATCTTGGTTCGCAAGTTGGATACAACATCAGCAATCAGTTGGAGAATAAGGAGCTCAATTATTTTAGTTATGGGATTGGCATTTATCATTTGCCAGATCATAAAGGACGATTGGTGGGTGGAGTTTATCAAACCAACCGCATGTATGTAGGAGAGGGGAATATAGTTGGTTTGATGTTGGGTTATGAAATCAAACTGAGTAAGAGGTGGTATTTAATGGGAGATTGGGTAAGCGGAGATAATGATGCTGCTGTTGGTGTGGTGGGAGGTATTTACAATCTAAGTAGGCGTGTTCAGCTTTGTTCAGGCTGGCAGATTCCTAATCCGGAATCATTAAAACCATCGGGTATTGTGTTTGAATTGAATGTTCTGGGTTGGGACATGGAGTTGTAGGGGGTGTAAGATTCTGAGATGCGCTGAATTCCGCTGTCATCATTTTGTTAATTTATTAGTCCTATCAACGAGAAGGAATAGGGCGTCGTCTTGTCTTTATCACACTTCGGCTCCGCGAATAACTGGAACCTATTGATTTAGGGCATGCCTTTACGCATAGGTCTGCGATAATTTTGAATTGTGCACACAGCTTTTCCTTTCTTCAGCGATCGAATTTTCGATCGGTGCAGAATTCGTATTCATTTAAACTAAAAAACTATGCACTTTAAAATCGATTTTCTCTCAGGGCGGGTAATTGCGTTTACTGTCCTCATTCTTTTAATGTCGATGGCCTGTGAATCGCCAGAGCTCCGTATTCAGGAACTGGCTATGTCAGGTGCGCCTGCTGCCAGAGTATCAGTTGGTTCATCTACGGGCACGGTTAATTATCAGATTTTATATGCTGGCCAAACCATAAATGCCGGAACGGTAGCTTATGATGACGTGGATACTAATAATGATTTCATCGATGATGCGCTACGGATCACGTTTCAAGCGGCTAATGGTTGGGAGCTATTAGAAACTCATTTTTATATAGGCTCATCCTTAACGGATCTTCCGGTCAATAAATCCGGAAATCCACAGCCTGGCCAGTTTCCGATGAAATCCGGTGCGCTCACCGGGCAGACGACGTATACCTTAACGATTCCATTTGCGAATATTGGGTTTTCTTGTCCGAATACAACCACAGAGGATTTTTTTGTGTCGGCACATGCCTCCATGCGAAAGTTGACCAGTGCTGGCGGTTATCAATATGAATCAGGGTGGGGTGACGGCTTGCGATTGGTGCAAAGAGGAAGCTGGGCGATGTACAACATGATCTACATTACCTGCGACGTCAATAATCCACCGAATCCGGCGACTACGGAAACAGCGTTTGCATTTGATGGTGATCAGACCGGGTGTTTCCAAAACTTTAGTGAGTTTTTGGAAAACTCCAATCGGTGGGGATGGACAAACGGGCCTTTTCCTAGTGGTAATTATAAATTACCGATTTATGCAGGTGCAGGTCTTTGTGATCTTACAAAAGGCATTATGGTGGGTCACCTGATAGTAACTTACAATGGCTCCACGGCCAACTTTAGTTATCAACTTAGTGGAACCAATCCGTTTACCGGGTTACCTTATTCTCTTCGTGAGATTCACCTTTATGCGGGTAATAATTTATTTCCTGTTATACAAAATGGTCAACAAGCCGGACAATACACGATTGCTCCTGGCAAGTTTCCGCATAAGTCTGGTAATCTAACTGGTCCGTCTTATAGCCTTACCGTAAATAATCTTAGCGGGGATATTTACATCATTGGCCATGCTGTGGTCACGGATTTCCTCAGCTTTAGGGGGGTAAGATTGTTAATGGTTCCGGCACCGCTCTGCATAAGGGCGATGCCTTTTATTTTTAGGCATAAGATTATGAAACTTATTTTATGTGGTTTATGGTTCGTTTTGTGTAGAAAAGAGAATGCTTTAGTTAAATACAACTTTGGTACCTTTATTTTAAATCAAACTCCATGTTCATTAAAGACCTTGATAACTGTACCGAGTTTATCGCTGGTGATAAAACGATTCTTCGTGAAATTTTACATCCGGATAAAGCTGATCTAAATCTTCGGTACAGTCTGGCCCATGCTGTCGTAAAGCCGGGCTTGACCTCTCAACCGCATAAACTTAAAACTTCTGAAGTCTACTATATTCTGGAGGGAGAGGGGTTGATGTTTATTGATGAGGAAAGTGAGCAGGTCTTTCCAGGTCAGACCATTTACATCCCGCCGCTCGCTGTCCAGTACATTCGTAATACAGGCGCTACCGATTTAAAATTCCTGTGCATTGTCGATCCAGCCTGGAGGGTAGAGGATGAGATTATCCTCTAAACGAATCAGAAACATCAAGATGGGACGATGGTCCTTATAAAAAGTTAATTGACCTTTTTGATTTACCCCCAATCAAATCTGAACACATCGTTTCGTGCGTAATGTCCCACTGGATCGAAATCCATCTTAGCCCTAATAATTTCCCTGTGATCGATCTCCGCTGTTACGATTCCTTCCTGATCGTATAACGGTCCGGCCAATCTTTTGCCAAGTGGTGATAGCATAACGCTGCCGCCCGTGCTTGGAGAAAATTCAGCATCCAGTAATTTCTGTAAATCCTCCGGATAGTGTTCTATTTTAAGCAACTGATTGCATCCGATCACAAACGAACGACTCTCACAGGCAATATGCTCAAGAGAGGATTGCCATGTACTCCGACAATCGGCGGTAGGAGCGAGGTATATTTCGAGACCTTGTTGGTACATGGCCGCTCTGGCCAAGGGCATATAATTCTCCCAACAAATCAATCCACCTATTTTGCCTAACGGCGTCTCTAATACATTCAAATCTTTACCATCACCCTCGCCCCACACTATTCGCTCTGCTGCCGTAGGCTTGATCTTTCTGTGGCGGTGTATTAACTGACCCTCCGGAGAGAAATACAGGAGTGAACAATATAAGGTGTCGCTGGTCGCGTCTTTTTCTGTAACTCCAACTACTAACCAGGCTTTTGTTTGCCTGGCTGTTTCGGCCAAATGCTCGGTATCCGGTCCTGGTACCAACATGCTATTCTCCCAATATTTCAAAAAAAGATCCCTACCTGCCTCCGTACGTCCGCCGACCTTGGTCCCGAAAATCAATCCGCGGGGATAACCAGGAACAATAACTTCTGGAAAAACGATAAGCTTGGAACCGCCTTTTGCGGCTTCCACAGCCCAATTCCTGATTTTATCCAAAGTGCGGTGCTTATTAAACAGTTCAGGCGCAATCTGTACTGCTGAGGCTAGAAAGGGTCCTGGTAATTCCATAAGTCAAAACTTTATCAAATGTAATCTTCCCGGATTTTTAATACGTGTGATAAAATCATTCATTTTTTCATTCTGAGGGTTAAAAAATGCACCTCAGCCTCAAAAAAGTATATGTTTTTTGAAAAAGTGGTTCAAAAAATGATGCATTTTGAGAATTACCTATACTTTTGCGCGCACAACCACTAAACAACCACTAAATCTATGGCCCAATTAAGATTTGATGCCCTAAAAAGCCTGAAAGACCGTCCCAGAGTAAAGGTGGATCTTCAGGACCCTCATGTTTCTAAGTTTTTCGGTGAAAATGTATTTGGTCCTGAGCAAATGCGTGCCACGCTTGCTGCACCAGTTTACAAACAGGTAATGCGTGCAATCAAAAACCACGAAAAAATTGATGCCGACACGGCAGATGCCGTAGCCTCTGCGGCCAAGCTTTGGGCACTTGGAAAAGGTGCCACGCATTTTACACATTGGTTTCAACCTATGACCGGCGGAACAGCTGAAAAGCACGATTCGTTTTTTGATGCCCTTGCTGGCCTTGAACGTTTCAAAGGAAGTGAGTTGGTTCAACAGGAACCGGATGCCTCTTCTTTCCCTTCTGGCGGTATTCGCAGCACGTTTGAAGCACGTGGTTATACAGCGTGGGATCCAACCTCACCTATGTTTTTGTACGGAAAGACTTTATGTATCCCTACAATCTTCGTTTCCTATACCGGTGAAACACTCGACACTAAGGCTCCGCTTTTAAAGGCATTGAAGGTTGTAGATAATTCTGCAACCCGCGTTGCTCAGTTGTTTGATAAAGACATCACGCATTGCACAGCATCCTTGGGCTGTGAGCAGGAATATTTTGTGGTCGATGCAGGCCTCTACATGGCTCGCCCCGACCTGGTTATGGCCGGCCGCACCGTTTATGGTCACGCGCCCGCCCGCGGTCAGCAGATGGAAGACCACTACTTCGGCTCTATTCCTTCCCGCGTTTATGATTTCATGAAGGATTTCGAAATCGAAGCCTGGAAACTTGGAATCCCGGTCCGCACCCGCCACAATGAGGTTGCTCCGAGTCAGTTTGAAGTTGCTCCCCTTTTCGAAGAAGTAAACGTTGCCAACGACCACAACCAGTTGATGATGGACGTCATGCAGCGTGTGGCCGAACGCCACAATTTACGTGTCCTGTTTGCTGAAAAGCCTTTTGCAGGGCTTAACGGTACTGGTAAGCATAACAACTGGTCACTCATCACCGATACCGGAGTAAACCTCTATGCTCCTAGCAGCAGCGCCCGCGATAACCTGATGTTCCTGACGTTCTTCGTCACTACCATCAAGGCCGTACACGCCTATGCCGATTTGCTCCGCGCCAGTATTGCCACCTACGGTAACGATTACCGTTTGGGTGCCAACGAAGCGCCCCCTGCTATTATGTCCGTGTTCATCGGCTCACAGATGCAGAACGTTCTGAACGAGATTGAGAAGAGCGGCAACGTTAAGATCGAGAAGGGCGATAACATGTATATGAAGCTTGGTATCGACCAGATTCCAGAGATCATCCTCGATGCTACCGATCGTAACCGGACCTCTCCGTTTGCCTTCACTGGAAACAAATTTGAGTTCCGTGCGGTTGGCGGAAGCGACAACTGCGCTACAGCTATGACGGCTCTCAATCTAATTGTTGCAGAGCAACTTGATCAATTCTTTGCGGCTGTTACCAAGGACATCGAAAAAGGTGAGGAAAAGCGTTTGGCCATTGTAAAAGTGCTTCGTCAGTACATCACCGAATCCAAAAATGTAATCTTTGGTGGCGATGGTTATTCTGATGAATGGGTTAAGGAAGCAGAAAAGCGTGGCTTGAGTAACATCAAGAATACTCCTCGTGCACTTGACGCTTATCTCGACAAAAAGTCAATTGAACTTTTTGAAAAGCATGGCGTTCTCAGTCATAAAGAGGTGGAAGCCCGTAATGAAATCCGTCTGGAAGCCTACATGAAGCGTGTACAGATCGATTCACGAGTAATGGGAGATTTGGCTCTGAACCACATCATTCCAACTGCCATTGCCTATCAAAGTAAACTGATCGACAATGCCAATGGCTTGAAAGGTTTGGGTATCGATAATTCTGCGGTGGTTAAAACCATTCAGGATATATCAAAGCATATTGAAATCATTAAGAATGGTGTACGCGATATGATTGAAGAGCGTAAGCGAATTAACAAAATCGCCGATACGCACAAGCGTGCACTGGCCTATTGCGACGATGTCAAGGAGAAATACTTTGATGTCATCCGAGATTCGGTTGATAAGCTGGAATTGCTTGTTAATAACGAGGATTGGCCACTTGTAAAGTACCGTGAACTGCTCTTTTTGAGATAGTTTAGTGGGTGA
>JBMSPY010000091.1:0-8055 GCA_049423005.1 Cyclobacteriaceae bacterium | reverse complement strand
TCTACAGGTACCACCGAGAATGGCAACCATCATTCAACCTGTTGTATCGGTACAACATAGCCCGCTGTGGTGTAGAATGAACCAGCACCACCGGGCACCAATGCCAATTCTAGTATATCTCCAGCCACCGAGACAATCCAGAATTCGGAGCCTTTATAATACACTTTTGATCCGATTTTATACATTATTAAGCCGCCCTCAGATAAACCGAAAAGCAAACCGCATCCTCACGGGTGCAATCCAGCTGGCGCAAAAAACGGCTCCGATCCAGTCTATGCTTACGGGGACCACGCCAGCGAATCCGAAGCCCCGCACCTTTATACCGAGCCTTAAACTCATCCAGATATTGAATCGGAATATGCTCGAAAATCAGATTGGGGGAATGATCCCGCCGCATTGGACCGAAAATCATAAAGGTTACAGGGTAATTCATTGTCTCGCTTTGCTTTCGTTTCAACATGGAGACAGTATACAGGGGCCAGAGGGTATGGCAAACAAAGGAAAAACCGTTGTATCGGTGCAACAGATTTCCCCTAGTGTTCAAAGGTGTGGAGTACGCTAGGGGTAGTGTACCGCTTCGCCCCGTCGCCCCACTTGTCGCGGAACGGTGCTAGTGGGTAAATGAGAATCATTCTCAGCCGCAGGCAGAAGGTGGCAGAGGACCTTAGCCCGAGGGCTCGACGGCGCCCAAATTCGGAACGATTCCTAGCGTCTCCAGGCGCCTCAGAGGACCGCAGGAAGGTCCCAGTACCATTCCAAGCTTCCGTCGATCCTGGCGTGTTTCCTATGCTCCGTTGTATCGGCGCAACACCACACCGCATTGATTGCCTTTGTGGCGCTCCGCATGCTATAATGGTCCAAACGCCTTGCGCCGGAGTGTTGCAGGAAAACAACAAATTGGCGTCAAGCAGGGGCGGATTAGAGCCTCGGTGCGCCAGTGCTATGGAACGGATTCTACAGGTACCAGAGAGGCTGGCAACCCCTCTGGCTCCTGTTGTTTTCACGCAACAACCGCTTACGCAACATCCCATTCCGTATCAGGGAATTCGGTTTCATAAAATGAGTGGAGCATAGAATCAATCCACTCCATGTAGGCCATCTCGGCTTCCTGCTCGGCTACCTGTTCTGCAATCTCGCGGCACTCTCGATTGGCTTCGTCCATACGTACCTCCTCAATGGGTTGTTCAGTGTAGAATCGATTGGAATCATTAGGCGAAATCATACTCTGCCTCCAAGTCTGCCATGATATCCCAAAGGTCCTTCAGCCCTTCGATATCGCTCATGGCTTGCTGATACACTGCGACGCCATGCGGATCCTCGCAGGAACTATAGGATGATGCTAGGGACTGACGGTACTCAATCTCACGTTCCAGGCGCTCCTGATCGATCAGGAGACGGAGGGCGGCTGCGGTACGAAGGTTCATTCTGTTTCCTCTTTCGTTTCGTTTCAACATGCTGCCAAGTATACAGGAGCCAGAGGCGGTGGCAAGAGGTGTCTGGACCGTTGTATGGGCGCAACGGATTAATAACGCGCAGGGGCGGATTAGAGCCTCGGACGCCCAGTGCTATGGAACGGATTCTACAGGTACCCCAGAGGCTGGCAACCAACCCCTGGGGTGTTGCATTAATCCAACAGAACCATGTACTCTTTCGGAAAGTACCGACGGAACCAATCCAAGCCCTTCCGCATGGTCTTATAGTCCCCGAACCGTTCGCATCCTATGATGGTGTCATATACGGCTACGGCGTCAGGGGGAAGGGTTACCTCCTCACCCGTGAAACGGTTGGCGATCACCTCTGGTTCGGTGCCCAGGATGCATTGGAAGGGAAGCTTGCGGGTTTGGCTCATGGTCATACCTTTTGGGTGGTGATTTTCAGAATGAAGGGCTTGGTGATCGCCAGATACCAATCCGCCTTGGCTGCGGCATCGGCCTTGACAACCATGCGGGCTTCAGCCCTGGTCTTGCAGGTGCGCCTCCAACGGCTCCCAGGCCAACGGACCTGCCAGACGGTGGTGGTTTTAGGGGTTGCTTTCATTACATGGTCTCCAAAAGGTCAGGGGCAAATTCAGTGGCTTCGGCCATCAATTGGGTAGGTGACAGGTTGGAATAGGCTTCGGTCAACCTCTCAATAGCATAGGTGACCAGTGTATCCATATCCATGCCTTCGACGATACGCTCCGCCAGTGCGGTAGCCAATTCGGTGTGGTTCATTGTAGGACCTCCATAATATTTTCATCATCAACCAGCAGGATGTCGGCTGGCTCGGTACGCCACCTCATTGCAAGGGGCACGTCCAACTTGATTCGGTGCTGGACCTGCCCGCCGTACTTTACACGGGACTCCAGTACCACACCGGTCAGGGGCATATCCACCAGATAGGTGGCACGGACTCGCTTACCTTCAAGGATCCAGGACATTGGTTCAGCCCTCAGTGGAGACGCTAGTGAAAACCACGCCAGCGGCTTTGTAGAATTGGTCATAATCGAACCGCGGGTTAAACTTGCCAACCGCATGGGCTACAGCCACAGCGGCTTGCAATCGAGCATGGGGGTCCATAATGCAACGGATGGAGTCCGCAAGGGCTTCAAAGTGTTTCTTCGTCATGGTTCGTTCCGATTAAAGGGTGAAGGAGACAATGGCGACCGCACCGGTCAGAAGGAGGAAGAGGTCAAAGGCTTTGTCTAGGATGCTCATCGTTGGGCTTTCGTTTCGTTTCAACATGGATGGAGTATACAGGGGCCAGAGGTTGTGGCAAGTGTTGCATCCTTACAACACTATCACGGCCTCCAGATAAACAGGTCAAGTACCGCAACCACTGCCACCAGAATGTAGGTGGCGACCATCGCATAGGGAAAGAGGTTTTCGAATCGGCTCATGCTTTACTCCTCGATGGCGTGGGCTTTCATCCGCTCTACCACCTCAGCCATCACCTTGGGGTTGGACGCCATCAGCCCGGCTAGGAAGGACTCAAGGTAGCCCATGGTGTAGGCATTGATTGCATCAATCTCGGTGGTGTTGATGCTTTTGGACGCCTTGCGCTTAACGCCAAGGACGAAGGTTTTCGAGAGGGAATCTGCTAGTTCACGTTTTGCTTTGGTTCTCATGGATGGCTCCGTGTTGATATGTGCCAAGTATACAGGAACCAGAGGTTGTGGCAAATGTGGCGGAAAGTGTTGTTTTTTGGCGACAGCTTAAAATTAGGGGGCCAGTTGCGTAAAAATTACGTGGTGTAAGTAATTTTGTGCTATGGCCCAAACTCTTTTTTTTAAAAATTTATTTTCTGGGGCCCCTTAACGAATTTTCGATTTTTCTAATACGGAATTTTTTTCAGGGGCCCCAGAGCAGCCCAGAGTTATTCAGCGGAAGCTACATCTCCTACCAGCATTTCACCAGAGACATGTTCGGCGACGAGCAGTTCATTTCCTTTTTCTTCGGCTTTCTCTACTGTTGAGAATGCACCTGCCATTACTGCGAGTTCACCATTGATAAATTCTACTACATACGTACCATTCGCATCTTGGTAGATTTTACAGGTTTTTGTTTCGGTTGAGATATCCTTAACTTCGGTCATTTCTTTTTACTCCTAGTAGTTACTGTTAGTTAGATTGAATCGTTTTCGTATATCACGTATAAATCTCTGGCGTGTGTATTCTACCAGTGAGGTATCGTAGGATGTACGGGCTGTATCACCAAGGTTGGTACTTTCAATCACTTTAATGCATTCTTCTACTACTTGACGGAGTTGATCATCGCTTCTATCGTCAGGTTTAACATCAGTCATTTTTCTTTTCCTCGGGTTTTCTCTTTGGATTACCTTTGATCCATTCTTTTACTTTAAAGTATTCTCTGGTACGGGCTTGAGCTTCTTTTATATCCAGCGCAAGGATTCGTATTGAAAGGAGGTTACCGTCTTCGACTGTAAAGTAAAAGGGGCAGTTTGGTCTTAAAATGTAAGGTTCATCTAGGGTTGCTTTGAGTTTGAAAAACTTACCATATCTTGCTCTGGAGATGAGGTCGTTTGTTTGAGTGTGGATTTCCATGACTTCTTTGAACCATATCTCGGCGTCTTCTTGGTTTAGAAAGTCACCTGATATCTTTCTACCTGTAGAAGGATGAATCCAGAACCAGATATAATCCTCTGAGTCTGGATCACGATACCTAATCAGATGAGCTTTGAAATATTTCTGATCGTCGGGCATTATGGTTTATGTCTTTTTTGAGAACCAAAGTTGAATCGAATATCTAACTGGTGCTTTTGGTGAAATGGGTGTCGTACAATGCCACTCGGTGTTCGTCGAATGTATGGCTGAATTGTAACTAGGTACAAAAAACTTACCATACGGAACATTAAACGCCGGTTGCGTCAGATCATTTCCGGCTCGCTCATCGGTCCATGCAAACCAACCACCCCAGTTTGAATCCCATTCTCTACTTAGATAAATCGACATTGCATCAAAATCGGGAAAGTCTGGATGCCAGTTTACACAGGAAAGCGGAAAGCCCATGTAAAAAAGCGCCGATGTAGTATGCGGCATCCAATTAATCTTGCCTCTTTGATAGAGATCATTGAAAATGTCGTTCTTAAAATTGTCAGGTAAAACTCTGGAAAGAATCGTTCCTGTCGTAGCATACTTCAGAACATCCAACCATTTGGCCTGATTGGATGCCCATACGTCACCACCCTTTGTTTCTTCGTTCCACGCAAACAGTCTGTCGATGAGTTCATCCGACAATACATTTCGATGAATATGAATCATAATTTTCCTATGCAATCAATTGAATAAAACGATTAAGTACAATACGATTTGTAATTCGACTGGTCGTATATTTAGAAAATGCGCTGACCAATGCTCGGGTTGTCGTTGATGAGACTTCAAAATCATTCTCGTCATCGATAACCAAATCGTTTGAACGAAGAAAGTAATATTCGTCAAATCCAGCATTCTGCAAGATCGCATACTTGTTTCGGCGAAACTCTGACATAAAAGTATCAATTGACTTCTTTTCTTCTCTTGTAATGAAGTTCGAAATTGAAGCGCGAGCATCTTGACTTGAAGTGATATAGAAACCAACGATGTTACTATCGGTTCGTTGTTTCAATAGTTTTAAAAGAGCAATCGATTGGTCGGGGCCCTGAGTCGAAGGATTACCAATCGTATCACAAATTTCAACGATTGCTTTTGTGACCGGATCACGAAAGATGATTCGATCACGGTAAGTATTGAAACCTTTAAACTTTCTTGCATTTTGCTCTTCATAATATCCATAAATCGTCGAACCTTCACCATCTGTCAGAAACACCGTATTGACAACCTGTATCTTATTGTCTGACTTGAATTTTGGAATAATTTCAAAACAAGCAATAATGGCTTCGTTCAAAGGAGTGCCCGACAACGAAAGAATGTTTGGAACCGACATGTCCAAACCATTTTCAAGTGGCTTACCAATCTGTGTACGTGAAAGCTTTGCACCAAGCCCAAGCAGAATTGAACACATTTTGGTAAATTCACGAACTTTCATTTTACTTGAAAGCAAATGGAGAAGAGAAAAAGCATTTGGGCAAAGATCACCAATCTTTACCTCTTTGCTCAAGATATCTTCATTATTACCAAGTCTCACACTCCTTTCAAGTGTAAGGTGTGTCGAGAAGCCATATACATCAAACGGAATATTAATTTTCTTGCAGAACAAAACAAGATTCAAAAGTTGCCTTACCGTGTTATTCATATGATTCGTCATCGAACCAGACCAATCAATGAACATGACAAGCCCGTGTGACTTAACATAGGGTACTGATGCAAGACGCGCAAAGATATCATCGGTCAATTTATACTCATGAATACGGTTCATGTTCAAATCGCCAGTTTTAGAAATACGAACTTTTGATTGTTGTTCCGCATTCTTACGGAGTTCAAACTCTTTGACCAGATAAGAAACAACTTTGCTACTTTCGTTTTTGAATTTGTTGAAGTTTGAAATATATTCGTTTAGTGAATAAAAAGAATATTTTTTGTTTTCATTGTCAAACTCATTCATCAAATAGGAATATGGAACGATGATATTTTCCAAGTTCAATTTTGGAATGTTAGCATAGACTGAACCATAACGTGATGAAGAATCACGAAGAAGGTTTTCCTTTTCACGGAAAGTTTTGTCGGTTTCTGAATCGATTGAACCGTCAATCCCAGCACCACGGAGTTTGGATTTCTTATCTTCTTTACTCTTATTCTCTTTGCTGTTGCTTTTTGAGCCGCCTACTTCAAAAACATCCTCATCATAGTCATCACCTTCATCATAATCTGATTCTTCAAATTCATTCAGGTCGATGAATTTATCAGTCAAAGAAAGATTCTTTTCTTCTTCGGCCGATTGTTTCATATACTCTTGAATTTTAAGCGCGACTTTGACAACTTCATCAAAGGTTTCTGTTTCTTCAACCTCGCGTAGAAGTTCTTCTTCAACAGGAAGAAATTCAATGCCCTGCGTTGAACCACCTTTAGTGTACAGGTTGAGCCTGTCAATAAAGTTAAGATAATTCAGATCATGCCCTTTAACACCAAAAAAGTCCATATCCATGAGTTCGCGGTAACCTTTCAGAAAGGATAGACGAATTCCAGGAAATTTGCGTTTGATTTTTTTCTCGATACGCGCATCTTCGCATACGTTGAGTATGGTACGATTGACTTTTAGATCGACAACAGAGTGATGCCAGCCTTCTTTTGGAGTTTCCAGCGCATGCCCGACTTCATGCCCAAGCAAAAGGTCATAAAGTTCAGCGGAGAGTTTTCCGTTTAGCACAGGAATTGTCAAAGTGCGATTTTCTAGGTCAAAAAAGGCTGTTGAGACTTTTTTCTGCTCGATGAAAATGTTTTCCGTAGCCATCAGACGAGCAAGATTTGATTTTGATTGAAGAAGCATCACTTTTCCTTGTTAAAATTGCTTACTTGAGTGAAATTTTAGCAATTTTCGACAAAAAAGTCAAGTTTTTTTGAGTTTTTATGAGTTTACTGTTGTTTTTTTGTCAAAACAAGCGTTCCGTCACCTGGAGCTTCAATATTTATTGTATCTCCTTCTTCCCAGCCCACTTTTTCACAGAAACCATCAGGGAAAGTCAGAATTCCGTCGCCGGAACCGTCAGGTGCATCTTCAATAGTACAAAAGCCCACAAAAGGATTGATCCAAGAATCAATAATTCGTGTCAGTTGTTGCCAGGGTTGCATATCTTCAAAATTTTCGTTCATGTTACCTCCTCATTTTAGCAATATCTTTGGCTTCTTCATCGGAAAAAATTGGAACAGCATTAGATTTGTGCAAAGTGCCGATTCCGATGATTTTATCTCCAGTGTAAACTTTGCGAGGTGCAGCAGCCGCAAAGGAAAGCCCAGAATCCACAGATGGAATGTGTTTTGTCGTAGCCCGCCCAGGAGGTACTTTTAGTTCATATTTTGGTTTTGCAGTAATAGGTTTAATAACCCGATTGATTTGATGTTTTTTTAGCCAAGCTTCATACTCCTCACGCTGTTTTTTAGGCGCGAGTTTGTGCTTTGACTTTTGAGTCGCAGTGTAGATTAGCATAATATGTTCTCCGTCGAACTGCTATTTTAGCACACTCGACGGATCCTGTCAAGTGTTGTTTTTTTAATACGATTTCATTCGTTTTGGTGTTTCATGTTCATCATAACCATATGCTTCATCATCTTGATTTCGCATTTTCATTTTACGCATTTCTCGATATTCATCTTTTTTGCGTTTTTTATTTTTAGAGAAGCCCTTTGAATAATCATCATCGTCCATATAGTTACGATTTTGACGAAACTTTCCAACGAATTTTGACACTTATTATACTCCGTAGTTAATTTACAAGACTTCTGGAATGTTATCACGGATAAACTTAACTGTCAATCCTTTCACACCCAGATCCTTTTTAAAAATACCCATAACAACATCCGCTTCACGTGGTTCAAGAGACTCTAGAACCAAAATGAGAAGTTCTTTACTTCTTTTTTCGGTTAGTTTCTCTGCGGTTGGATTTCCTTTTTGGAAAATATACAGC
>JBMSPY010000090.1:0-8079 GCA_049423005.1 Cyclobacteriaceae bacterium | reverse complement strand
ATTTTTTGGTCGATCGACATTAATGCGTCCCGAATATCTGTGTGATTTTGAAGCGATAAAATTTCCTTTGTAGTATATGAAGTGTAGGGAATGCGTTCTAGTTCCTCCAGGTAACCTTTCCAGATTCGCACAGCATGTTCAGCTTCTGCTCGATTTCCTTCATTTTTAATTTTGTCGGTAATGGTCTGAAAAGCGCGCTCAAACGACTGGTAACTGCGGGTCAACTTATGCCGTAGCCACCACTTCCTTATCCGCTTTCCAAAGATGATCCATACTGCTGTTAAGGCCATCAGAAGAATCCCTGCTCCAATCATAAAGGCTGGATAGTTGAACACCTGATTCACAACCCGGTAGACTGTATCGATTTTCAGCGGCAATTGATTGGCTGCCAGTGTATCGGGAAGGCTATGAACCTGTGAGGATAGAAAAATAGAATCGGAGGCAGATTGGAAATAAATACTGTCGCCATCACTTAGTTGCATGACGGCCAGGCTTAAAAACTGGATGCTGTCAATTTCAAAACTAGTTACCCAGTATATGGCGCTATCGCGACTAATGCCATTTTTAGTTTCTGTCGGGAAATAACGCTTTCGGTGGTACTCAAAAGGCTTGAATTCATCCAAGGAATCTGGAAAAAGTACAAATCGGTGTGAGGGATATGTAGCACTTAAGGCATAAGGAACGGGCTCACCGATGCGAATTGAATCGGTTAGAAATTTTCCACTCACCTGGACCTCCTGGGCAAGGGTTAGTGATACGATCATAATGCCAATGATGCTGAGCAGTGCCCTCATACCTTCATGCTCTTATTTCTGATTTTAAATAAACGAAGCAAGGCTGGTACAAAATCCTCCTGAGTGTCCAGAGGCAAGTAATTCACCTGATGCTTTCGGCAAAGATCACGGATGGCTGCTGTGCGGTTTTGATGTGCTGCAGCAAGTCGCTCCCCGAGATCTCCAAAAGAAGCGTTCATCCAAATCAATTTTCCAGTCTCCTGATCGCGAACAGGAACGATGCCTAAACCCGGGAGTGCTGTTTCTCGACGGTCGCGGATGTGAATGGCAATCAAATCGTGTCGACGCGCTAGGGCTTTAAAATGGTGCTCATAGCCTTCATCGATGAAGTCCGATATTACAATGAGTACACTTTTTCTTTTAATGGTATTTAAGGCAAACATCATGGCTGCCCTAAGATCGGTCTTCAACGATTGAGGCTTCAGCTGGTAAATCCGGGAAATTATCTGGTGGGCCTGGGCCATACCCTTTTGCGGACGTAGAAATATTTCGCGTTGATCGGAATAACAGATCAGTCCGATGTGACTGTTTTCTTTTGCTCCTGCGAGGGTCAGTACACCACAGATCTCTTTGGCTACATCACCCTTGGTTTTTCCTTGTTCTCCAATATCCTGTGAGGCACTCACATCCAGGATAAAGTAAATGGTTTGCTCTTTTTCTTCCTTGAATGTTTTTACGTAGGTCCCATGACCTTTTGCTGTAACATTCCAGTCAATGGTTCGGATATCGTCTCCGTACTGATAAGGCCTTACGTCATCAAATTCCAGGCCGGTTCCTTTAAAAATTGAACGGAAGTCCCCAATCATTTGACTGGTGATCGCCTTACGGATTTGGATCTCGTAATTTCTAAGCTTTTTGAGTAGTTCCTTCACAGTTTCCTAAGCCCGCGAATTTAGGTGAATTATCAGTAATTTTGCCTGTTTATGATCCGGCTGGCCATTGTCTTTATGCTTTCCCTTAGCCTGCTTTTTTCCTGTTCCAGGGAGGAGGCTGGTGATATTATGGATAAGGATCAGATGGCGGCCATGTTGGTCGAATTTTATCTCCGAGAAGCACGGGTTAAAGCCAACACCGTTACGGAAGATTCCGCTGCTGTGATTTTCACTCATTTACGTCAGGCTTTTGCACAGAAGCATGGTATCAATGACTCGCTGATCAACCGTTCTTATAATTACTATTTGTCCCGCCCAAAGGAACTTCAGGATGTATATATCCGGGTAATCGATACGTTGGCGCTTCGCGAACAGCGGGCCTATTCGAGTAACTACCAATGATTTTTCCTTCTGATTTTGAATCACGCATCGGCTTTGACCGCATCCGTTCCTTTTTGCATCAACACTGCCTGAGTGCCCTTGGTGGACGGATGGTTGAACACATGGTATTTACTACCGACCTTCTTCAATTGCGTTCCTTGCTTAAAGCCAATCATGAATTTCTTCAATTGATTCGCAGCGGTTATTCCTGGCCATCGTCTGGATACCACGATCCTTCTGAAAGTTTTAAGCTGGCACGAATTGAAGGCTCAGTTCTGAGTGCAGAAGCTTTCGTGCAGATTCGCTTGTCTTTACGAACCATTAGTGAGTGGCTTCAGTTTCTGAATAACCACCGCGAGGATTATCCGGAATTGTATGCGGCGACTGGTGGTATTACGGTTCCTCTGGATGTAGTTCGCGAGATTGACCGAAAATTGGAGGAGGAGGGACGCATACGTGATTCAGCTTCCCCTGAGCTTCAGCGTATACGGCGTTCGATTGCTTCAGCAGAGTCTGAAGCCCGAAAACTCATTGATCGGCTTTTTCGTGAGGCCGTTGCTCAGGGTTTCACACCGGATGGCGCATCTCCTGTATTCCGTGAGGGAAGAGTTGCGATACCGGTAAAAGCAGAGTATAAGCGACGCATTAAGGGAGTGATTGTTGATGAATCTGCCACTGGTCAGACCATCTTTATTGAGCCAGAATCCCTTGTGGAGATCAACAACGACATTCGTGATCTTCAGCATGAGGAGCGGCGTGAAGAACTGCGCATACTGCGCAGCCTTACGGTACAGATCCGAATAAATGCCGATATTCTTGAATCAGCATTCAGCTTTTTAGCAACCATGGACTTTACCGCTGCAAAATCCAGATTGGCTGATGTGTTGGATGCCCAACTTCCGGAGCTAAGCGAGCAGCCAGTCATCAAATGGAAAGAAGCGCGCCATCCAGTCCTGGTGCTTATTAAAGGGAAGAACCACGTTGTGCCTATGGATATGAGCCTGGAGGCGGATAACCGCTTTATACTCGTTTCCGGTCCTAATGCGGGCGGTAAATCGGTCTGCCTGAAGGCCACAGGGTTGTTGCAGTATATGGTGCAATGTGGCCTGCTGCCTTCTGCGGGAGGCGACTCTGTTTTTGGATTGTTTCAAAATGTGATGATTGATATTGGAGATCAGCAGTCTATTGAAAATGATCTTTCCACCTATAGTTCTCATCTGCGAAATATGTCGCAGTTCCTTCGTAATTCCGGAGGCGGTACTTTGCAGCTTATTGATGAAATGGGTGCTGGCACTGACCCGTCGTTTGGAGGTGGTATAGCTGAGGCGGTTTTGTCTAGTTTAGTGCGGAACGGATCCTGGGGAGTGATTACTACGCATTATGCTAACCTTAAAACTCTTCCTGCTCGTCTGCCCGGTATTCGAAATGGGGCCATGTTGTTTGATGCCGATCGATTAACGCCTTTGTTCCGACTGGTGATTGGAAAGCCTGGTAGTTCTTATGCTATGGAATTGGCACGCAAGTCTGGTCTACCCCAGCAAATTATGAAGGATGCTGAAGCACTTATTGGTTCTGGTCTGGTAGGTTTGGAGGCCTTAATGCGTCGAACGGAAAATGAAAAGGTGGCTACAGAAAAATTGAAATCTGAGCTGCTCAAAAAGGATCAACAGTTGAAGGAGCAGCTGACCCGATACGAAAAGCTCAGTACAGAGTTGGAGCAGAAGAAAAAAGAAATTATTGCGCGGGCCAAAGATGAGGCTTCCGCGTTATTGCGGGAGACCAACCGTGAAATTGAAAAAACAATTCGTCACATCCGGGAAAATAAAGCTGAGAAAAAGGAAACGCGAAAGGTCCGGCAAAAACTCACTGAACTGACCGAACAGGTCAAGGTTCCACCTGCTCCGCAAGCTCCTGTAAAACGGAAGTTTAAGGAGGGTGATCGCGTGCGGCTTCAGGGGCAAGACCAGAGTGGTATGGTTCTGGAGGTAAAGGGGGATAAGATTTCCGTTCAATTTGGTCTGTTGCGTTCGATTGTTTCTGCTGATCGGTTAGTGTATAGTGAGGGGCCTGTATCAACCCAACCCACGCGTGTTGCAGGTATAGATTTGGCCTCTCGCCGATCCTCTTTTAGTGAGACGCTTGATTTGCGCGGACGCCGTGCTGAGGAGGTTATACCTGAGCTTGAGTCCTACATGGATGATGCCGTGTTACTTGGCGTTCCCGAAATCCGAATTATTCATGGAAAGGGTGAAGGAGTTGTGCGCAAAATGGTTCGCGAACATTTGTCGAAAAATCGTCAGGTTTCCGGAATACGAGATGAGCATGCCGACAGGGGTGGAGCCGGCATTACGCTGGTAACGATGCGCTAAAGCAGTAAATTAGTTAAAGACCATTTCCCAATTTCCTTTCACTACAGAGGTGCGGCCGGCAATGCCACTGCCCTGATAGTTGTAAGAAACGGTCAACTGAAGAGGATTTTCCTGAAGCGTATAGGTAATGGCAATTTCATTGCCTGTTCCGGCATCACGTATAAGTTGTGACTGAGGTGCTCCTGTTCCAAATTTCCATTTACCGTTGGCAGGCCAGGGGCTAAGTTGAGGTCGGCCACTTACGGAGTAATTATATTCCGCATCAGGTGTGGCGGAATTAAAAGTACCGGAAATACTAAGTTTAAAATTATTGTATTCGTTTGAGGTCTTTTTATTGACTCCGTCCAAGGTCACACTGTTTAAAGTCCAGGTGCGAACCAGCTTTTTAAGTTGTACTTCCTGAACAGAAGGATCTGGATCAGATTTACAGGAGGAGAGTGCAACAGCAGCCGCAAAAAGCAGTGCAAATGAGGTGACCTTTTTCATTAGCATTAGTTTGTTCAAATATAATTCAATTAACCCTTTTTCAAAATAGGGTGCACTTTTAGTTAATCGTTATTTAAAATGATCCATTCTTATGGTTCTGCAATTTTCCGGATAATCGGATGGGGTATTGGTTGCAATGAATAGGAGTCTGTTATTGGTTTCGGCAAGCAGTTGGCGGTACCAGTTGCCCCCGCGTTCATCCAGATTTGTGGTTGGCTCGTCCAAAAAGGTGATTTTTGCCTCTGAGTAAAGCGCTAACCCTAGCCTCAACCGTTGCCGCATCCCTGAGGAAAAGTTTTCAATGCGTTTTCGTTCTGCGCCCTCCAGAAATAGGGCTGATATGAAATTCTTTCGGCTTATTCCATTTTTGATTCTCTTAAAACTAAAGTGAAAATCAATTTGCTCAAGTAGGGTGAATTCATCAATCAGATCCTGATAAGGGGCAGCAATGGTCAGGTGTTGGTGAAGCTCAGTTGGATCGACTTCCTGTTCGTTCAGCGACCATGTAATGGTTCCAGAAGTCGGAACCGTTTGACCCCAAAGAATTTGCAGCAAGGTAGATTTACCGGAACCGTTTGGGCCCAGGATCGCAATGGTTTCTTCTGATGTAAATTTTTCGGAGAGGTTTTTAAAGACCCACTCTTTGTTAAATCGTTTGCTCAGCTGTTCGGTGCGGATGATCATTCATCAGATCCGTTTGCGGAAAAGCCTTTCATGATGCCCCGCTCGGAATGACGGATAAAATTGATAATGTTGTCACGCTCACTGCTGGGCGGTAATTCCTTCTCTACAAGGTCAAGGGCTTTGCTATTATTTAAACCCTTTAAAAACACATAGCGATATACTTCCTGAATTTCAGTGATCTTTTCAGAATCAAAGCCTCGACGACGCAATCCGATGGTATTTACGCCGCAATATGCCAGCGGTTCCCGAGCGGCTTTGGTGTACGGTGGAATGTCTTTACGAACGAGTGAACCTCCTGAAACCATCACATGTGATCCGACACGAACGAACTGATGAACAGCGGATGAGCCACCAATAATGGCCCAATCTTCGATCTCCACATGACCTGCCACCTGCACAGCGTTGACGAGTATGCAATTGTTTCCAATCACACAATCGTGGGCCACATGTACATAAGCCATTAAGAGACAATTTTTTCCAATCACCGTACGGTGTTTGTCTACTGTTCCACGGCTGATGGTTACGTACTCCCGAATGACGGTATTGTCGCCGATAATGGTTTCTGTTTTTTCTCCGGCGAACTTTAAATCCTGGGGGATAGAACTTACAGATGCTCCTGGGTAGATTTTAACATGAGCTCCCAATCGGGCTCCTTCCCAGATGGTGGCATTCGGTCCAATCCAGCACCCCTCGCCGATTACGACATCTTTCTGGATGGTAGCAAAAGCTTCAATGGTGGCAGACTCCGCAACTACGGCTTCCGGATGAATATTGGCCAACGGATGTCTCATGAATCTTTTGAGTCTTTAGAGTCTTTTCGAACGATACTGGCTGTCATGGTTCCTTCACAAACCAGAGTATTACCGACAAAGGCACGTCCATACATTTTAGCAATACCGCGCTTGATGGGTGCCAATAAATCACATTGAATAACGAGGGTGTCTCCGGGTACGACCATTTTGCGGAATCGAACGGTATCGATTCCTAAAAAGATCGTCCAATAATTTTCCGGATCGGGAACGGTATTCATAACCAGAATACCACCGATCTGTGCCATGGCTTCAACCTGCAGTACACCAGGCATAACAGGATTTCCGGGGAAGTGTCCCTGGAAGAATGGTTCGTTCATCGTAACATTCTTCACGCCACTTACGGTTTCCTGGTCCAGGTAAATGATCTTGTCGATCAGAAGGAAGGGATATCGGTGCGGTAATACGTTTGAAATCTGCTTAATATCCATTACGGGAGGTAACGAAGGATTGTACCGAGGAATTCCTTTTTTACTGTTCTCCTGCATGGCCTTTTTTAGCTTTTTGGCAAAGGCCACATTGGCTGCATGACCCGGACGTGCTGCAAGAATCTGGGCTTTAAGCGGGTGTCCGGCCAAGGCCAGATCACCAAGTACATCGAGGAGTTTGTGTCGTGCTGGTTCGTTGTTATACCGAAGCTCAATGTTATTCAGGATGCCTTCCTTCTTTACTTCAACCCGAGGCTTGTTCAGCATTTTGGCGATGTGTTCGAGTTCGTCTTGCTCTACCACACGATCTACAATCACGATCGCATTATTTAGATCGCCTCCTTTAATCAGATTGTTTTTGTATAACATCTCAAGCTCATGCAGAAAACAAAAGGTTCGGCATGAAGCAATCTCTTTTTCAAACTGACGGATATTGGTAATCGACGCATGTTGACTTCCGAGTACAGGGGAATTGTAATCCACCATTACCGTTACGCGGTAATCATCTAAGGGAAGTGCTGCAATTTCTACATTGCGACTTGCATCGCGGTAGAAGATGCTATCCTGAACTTCGAAAAAGTCGCGCAAGGCATTTTGCTCCTCAGCACCTGCGTCGTGAAGGGCTTGTACGAATGGGAGGGAACTTCCGTCCATGATTGGTGCTTCTGGGCCATCGAGTTGAATAAGGACATTATCGATCTCCAATCCGACCAGAGCCGCCAGTGAATGTTCAATGGTCGATACACGGGCACCGCTTTGCTCAATGGTTGTTCCTCGCGAAACATCCACTACGTTGTCGCAGTCGGCATCGATGATGGGGCTCCCCGGCAGATCGATACGCTGAAATTTAATTCCGTGATTTGGCTTAGCAGGCAGGAAGGTCATCCTGGTCTGAACGCCGGTGTGCAATCCCACTCCGGAGACCGTTACCGATTTCCGGATGGTGTGCTGTTTATGGTTGAGCATGGCGGATATTAGGGCGCAAATTTAATGTTCTGATCTCCAAATCAGGCATTTTGCTCATAATTTTGAATAAGCCTTACACTTGTTCGGAAAATAAAGTATTGAACTGGTCTTTTTGAAAGGGACCTTAGCCTTTAATCTTTTTTTCCAGCTCTTTGACCTGTTGGACCAATGCAGGTAAATTTTTGAAAATGGCGTATGATTTAAAGAATTCTCCAATTTCAAATGCCAGAGGTCCCATTACTTTAGTTCCCTTTTCTTTGATGCTTTTCGTCACGCCGGATTGTCCCGCA
>JBMSPY010000089.1:0-8141 GCA_049423005.1 Cyclobacteriaceae bacterium | reverse complement strand
CAAACCCGGAACCAAGTTTACCTTCAAAGCCTTAAAAGGCCACACCGTTGGGGACGCCGTTAGCCGGTATACCGCTAAGCATCCTGTAGACCTCGTCGTTCTGGGAAGTCAGGGTGCAAGCTCCTTGAAAAAACTTCGAATGGGCGGCACAGCAGTCTCTGTAATTGAAATGAGCAGTGCACCCGTTTTAGCAGTTCCTAAATTTGCTGCTGTTTGGAGTTTTAAAAATGTGGTCTATGCTTCAGATCTCACCAACTTATCCAAAGAATTAGAAACCATCATACCGTTTGCAAAACAATTTGATTCCTTTATTCGAGTGGTCCACGTTGTTCCTGCGGTGAATAAGAAAATGGAGTTAAAGAAACAGGAGGTTGAAAAAATTATTCAGAATGCCAAGTACCCCAAAATCTCATTTGATCTGCTGATTGACGAGGATATCCCTGGTGCTATCGATAAATTCATACGGGAACATAAGGTTGATGTGCTCACCACTTTTACGCACGAATTAAGTTTTTATGAAAAGCTTTTTGGTTTAAGTGTTACCAGAACCATTGCTTACCAAGGCAACATTCCGCTGCTGGCTTTCAAGCGCCGGAAGAAGAAAGCACGCTAACAGTAACCATTAAAACTCTGCATTACCCGGAAAACGGGGATATGCAATTACATCCCGGATATTGGTCATCCCAGTTACAAATTGAATGAGTCGCTCAAAACCAAGACCAAAGCCACTGTGTGGTGCTGAACCAAATTTTCTCAATTCAAGATACCACCACAAATCCTTAACGGGCATGTTGAGTTCCTCGACACGACGCTGAAGGCGTTCGAGTCTTTCTTCACGTTGTGAGCCACCAATAATTTCCCCAATTCCCGGAAAGAGAACATCCATTGCAGCCACTGTTTTACCATCATCATTTTGCCTCATGTAAAACGACTTAATGGCAGCTGGATAGTTGTACAGGATAACCGGTTTTTTAAAATGCTTTTCGACTAAATAGCGTTCATGCTCCGACTGAAGATCGGCACCCCACTGATCAATGAGATACTGAAATTTCTTTTTCTTATTTGGGTTGGATTGCCGCAACACATCAATCGCCTCAGTATAGGATAGTCGTTGAAAATCATTTTCAGTAACAAAACGCAGACGGTCAATCAAACCAAGTTCACTGCGCTGATCTTGTGGCTTAGCTGCTTCCTCTTCAGCGGCCCGCTTATGAAGAAACTCTAAATCTTCCTGACAGTTTTCTAAAGCATAGCGGCACAAAAACTGCAAAAAGTCCTGAGCCAACTTCATATTGTCCTGGATGTCATAGAAAGCCATCTCTGGTTCAATCATCCAGAATTCAGCCAGATGACGAGTTGTGTTTGAATTTTCGGCGCGAAAGGTTGGACCAAACGTATAGATCTCTCCAAGGGCCAGGGCATACGTCTCGCCTTCCAATTGACCAGAAACCGTTAGGTTGGTCTCTCTTCCAAAAAAATCTTTGCTATAATCGATTGATCCATCCTCGTTAAGGGGTGGGTTTTTTAAGTCCAAAGTGGTAACACGAAACATATCACCGGCACCTTCAGCATCAGATCCGGTAATGATCGGAGTATGGATGTAGTAAAAACCACGGTCATTGAAAAATTTATGGACGGCAAAAGCCATGGCATGACGCACCCGCATCACTGCGCTAATGGTATTGGTACGTCCGCGTAAATGCGCAATCTCACGCAGAAATTCAAGAGAATGGCGCTTCGGCTGAAGGGGGAACTTTTCCGGATCACTGTCACCCAGAATATCAAGGGCAGTCACCGCTAATTCAACCGCCTGTCCTTTTGCCGGAGATGGAATCAGTTTCCCTGTTACAGAAAGACAAGCTCCTGTAGTAATCCGGCGCAGGGTGTCCTCAGAAAAAGAACCCAAAGTCACTACCGCCTGAAGATTTTGAATGGTGGAACCATCGTTTAAGGAAATAAACTGATTGTTGCGAAATGTCCGAACCCAGCCCATGGCTGTTACTACCTGTTGTTGCGGGGTGGTACGAAGCAGTTCAGAGATTTTAATTCGATTCATGGTGGAATTCCGGAATTCGAGACCGGGATAAGCGGCAAAAATAAAAAAAGGCATGACTTGTCCGGTCACCAGGATCAATAAACCTATTCGCCGGATTCAAACGCTTTTTAATTAGTTAATTTTGTAAGATCGGTCGGCCATGCAGAAACTTGGATTAAGTCAGCACCTACAGCAAAAGCTATCCCCACAGCAGATTCAGTTCATCAAGCTGCTGCAGGTGCCAACAGCTGAGCTGGAGGGAAGAATTGAAGAAGAGTTGGAATCCAATCCAGCTCTTGAGGAGGGACCCGACGAAATTCCGGATTCAACCCAAGGGGATACAGAGGACTCATCTAGCGAGGAATCCGCTCAGGAGGAGCTCGACATCAGTGATTACCTGAGAGACGACGACTATAACTCCTACAAAACCCAAACAGATAATGGTGATGATGAGGAAGAAGACCGGGAAATGCCTATTGCCACTACATCCTCCCTGCAAGAAAGTCTAATGGCCCAATTGGGTTTTCTGGGACTTGATGAGCGACGGTACCAAATTGCTCAGCAATTGATCGGAAGCATCGAAGGAGACGGCTACATACGCCGACCCCTTGAATCTATTGTAAACGATCTTGCCTTCTCCTTGGGTATAGAAACAACACTGGAAGAAACGGAATCCATCCTCAAACAAATACATGGTTTTGATCCAGCTGGCATTGCAGCACGCGATCTCAGAGAATGCCTGATGCTTCAGTTAGAGCGCATGGATGATGGAAAGGATGTGGACGTTATCGTAGCTAGGCAAATTCTCTCTGAATGCTACGATGAATTTACCAGAAAGCATTACGACAAGATTCAAAAAAAGCTAGATCTGGACGATGAGGAATATATCCGGGATGCTATCGATTTGATCATTCACCTTAATCCAAAACCAGGAGGAGATCCATCCGCATTATCTGAAAAAACTCAGGCTGTCATTCCTGATTTCATGGTCACCAATACCAACGGAAAATTGGAAGTTGCACTCAACTCCCGAAATGCACCAGAACTTCGGGTAAGCCCGTCGTATATTGAAATGTTTAAAGCTTATGACCGTGGTGATAAGAAGGATAAAAAATTAAAAGAGGCCGTCACCTTTGTCAAACAAAAACTGGATTCTGCAAAATGGTTTATTGACGCCATTCGTCAGCGACAATTGACTCTTCTGAAAACCATGCAGGCTATTGTTGAATTCCAGCACGACTATTTCTTAGAAGGTGATGAGTCCAAGTTGCGACCAATGATCCTAAAAGATATTGCTACCGTAATTGGAATGGACATTTCAACGGTAAGTCGAGTAGCCAGCAGCAAATTTGTACAGACAGATTTTGGTGTCTTTCAACTTAAATACTTTTTCTCCGAAGGAATCAGTACGGAATCAGGTGAAGAAGTTAGCAGCAGAGGAGTGAAACAGGCTATTCGGGAGCTGATTGATAACGAGGATAAAAAAAAGCCTTTATCAGACGATAAATTGGAGGAGTTACTGAATGCCAAGGGATTCAATATTGCACGTCGTACGGTTGCAAAATATAGAGAGCAACTGAATATTCCTGTCGCTCGATTAAGAAAGGAACTTTGATGATGCGTTTTTTATCCAATGCGGTATCTTGGATTTTGCATCCTCTTTGGATGCCCTTTTACCTGGTCCTTACTCTTGCTTTGCATGCCCCTGGTTTCATCGGTGATAATGTTCCGGGGATAACGCTTTCGGTAATCATATTAGTTATGACCGGAATTCTACCTGCCTTCAATCTGATTCTATTCCGAATTTTAGGAACAATACCTGACCTTCGACTGACTGAAAGAAAGGATAGAATAATGCCTTTCATGTTCATTACAATGATTTATGCCGGCGTAACGTACTTGTTTTACGAGCAATACCCGATTCCATCGGCATTTAAAATCCTGCTAATGACAGCTGTTGCTTCCTTGACTGCAGCAACCTTAACCTTATTTCTCAAAGTCAGTATACACGCCTTATCCATTTCTGCCGTCGCCAGTATTTTATTGATTGTCGAGGCTTCACCAGCAGGAGGTCAGCTTTTCTGGCCTGCTGCATTGGCAATAATACTTGGTGGATTGGTGATGAGTGCGCGCCTTTACCTGAACGCGCACAACCTGAAAGAGATAGTAACGGGTTCACTAACCGGAATTATCTGTGCAATTACCGGTGGGCTGTTGTTGTTTTAAATTTCTTTTTAAGTCCGATATATAGGGATACCAACACGAGCGCAGTGCCGAAAGCAGTCATTTGAGTAAACGGCTCATCCAACAAAACTGTAGAAACCATTTGACCAAAGATGGGGCATAAGAATAGCCATAAGGATGCTTTAACAGGATCTGCTTTCAGCAACCAAAGCCACAGTTGAACAGAAACAATTGAAACAGGAATAATAAGCCACAATTCCGAAAGCCAAAAATTCAAATCCATGTGGTTTTGACCTTCGTGCAGTAGTACCATAAAAGGAGCAAGCATCAAACCTCCTAAAAAAACCTGCCAGGCATTAATGGCCAACCTGGACAAACTCCATTCCACCGAGCTGTAATAAACAGATCCAAAGGAGTACGTCAACATGCAAAGAAAAAGTAAGCCTATTCCGATAAACGTAACATGATCACCGGCAATAAGCGGATAAACAGCTACCGCCACACCAGCAATACCAATAGCAATACTGAGCCATTCAAAGCCAGAAACTTTACGTTTCAGTACGATAGACGACATCACACTGATAATAAGTGGGTTTAGAGCAATAGCTAACGATGTAATTCCAGCGGTAACATATTGCAAGGCAAGAATAAATATTCCGAGATACAGGGTGGTGTTGAATAACCCGAAAATGGCAAGAGGCTTCCATTCAGTCGATTTGGGAAAACGTTCTCGTGAAATGAAGGTAGCGTAGGCCAGCATCATGGTACCGGCAATCAAAAACCGAATGGTAAACAGAAAAAGCGGCTCAGCCGATCGAAGACCAAATTTACCTGCAGTTGACGCGGAAGCCCATAGAAAAGCAAAGGCCAAACCAATCAAAACATTTTTGAACGAAGGAAACAAATCAGGTGGATTAGGGTACTAGTGTTCAAGTATAAAAAGGTAAAGCCACGGTTCCAATATTTTTTACACCATCTGATCCTGACCGGTATAAACTGTGAATCGACCCTCACGGATAAATCCACACAACATCATGTTCATCTTCACAGCTAAATCAATGGCTAAAGTAGATGGGGCACCAACAGCAGCCACAACCGGAATTCCGGCCATAGCTGCTTTTTGAACGAGCTCAAAACTTATTCTTCCACTTAACATCAGCAGGTGATCGGCCAACGGAACAATGCCTTTCATTAGAGCAGCGCCAATAACTTTATCTGTAGCATTATGTCGACCAACATCTTCACGAAGCAACAACAAATCCCCCGCCTTACTAAATAGCCCAGCCGCATGAAGGCCGCCTGTATGCTCAAAAATAGCCTGCGCGGAACGCAGTTTTTCAGGAAGTTGTTCCACAATCGCCTTGTCCAAAACAAATGTTTTTACCACCGGTTGGCAACCGGTCTCTATAGCTTCGATGGAAGATTTACCGCAAACACCGCAGGCTGAAGTAGTGTAAAAATTTCGATCTGCCTGTTTAAGGTTCACAGCAACATCAGGGCGAATCTCAGCACGGATTACATTCTTTTCCTCAGCATTTTTTCCAGATTCAAGGCAATATTTTATGGAAAGGAGATCACCATACGAAGAAATTATTCCCTCTGTAAAAAGAAAGCCTGCAGCCAACTCCAAATCATGACCAGGCGTACGCATGGTTACGGCAATAGCCCTTTGTTGTCGGAGGTCTTTGGAACCAAATCCGATGCGGATTTCCATTGGCTCCTCCACAACAACCAGATCAGGACGGTTAGAGAACTGTCCGTTTTCAAATTTTTTACACTCGACAGCACGCACCCGGTTCGTCATCATTCAGAATTCCAGATGTGGGTAAGAAATACCACAAGCCATACGGATGCGGTCCAACGTCTCCATTAACAACAAGGAGGAATCCAGGGACCACATTGGGCTCTCAGTAGCACCGACCTGTAAGCACTCCTGCACATGCCTCGCCTCAAATTGATAGCCATTTCCATGCTCACGGTAAACCTCAATTTCCTTTTCAATTGCATCGCCAGAAGATAAGTACAATCGGGCACTGGGATTGTGAAAGCGATTGGTGAGACGTATTCGACCCGAAGTACCGTTGATGACCGCTTCAACTGGAGTATCAGAAACCAACGAAGCATTCAGACTGGCTAATGCACCGGAAGAAAATTGAAGGGCAATGGAGATTTGGCGGTCTACCCCACTTTCAAACGGATCCATTACTGCCGTCACCTGAGATGGGCGGCCCAATAAACTCACGGCTAAAAAAACTGGATAAATGCCAATGTCGAGCAAGGCACCACCACCTAGTCGAGGTTCGTACAATCGTGGAGCCGGAGGTTCGGAAGCCTTAAAACCAAAGTCGGCGCTGATCATAGCAATTGAACCAATCGCATGGCCTTGCAGCAATTCACTGGTTTTTAGGTATTGGGGAAGAAACCGCGTCCAAAAGGCCTCCATCAAAAAAATCTTATTGGTGCGTGCCGTTGAAACCATTTCCTGCAACTGTTTCGAATTAAGTGCGAAGGCCTTTTCACACAGTACAGCTTTTTTATGATTTAAACAGAGCATGACATGTTCGTAGTGAAAACCATGTGGGGTAGCGATGTAAATCACATCGACATCTGACTCCACCAATTTTTGATACGAATCAAAGGCCTGTTCGAATCCATAGGTTTTTGCAAAGTCAAGGGCACGGTTTGGATCTGTAGAAGCAACGGCAAAACATACCGAATGCTCAACCCATTTCAAATCGGATGCAAACTTTCGGGCAATTTTACCACAGCCCAGAATTCCCCAGCGAATTTTTCTCATCTGTTGAAAAACTTCAAGTTAGTACTTTTGACTGGTGAAGGAAAAGGTATTTCGGTTCAAACAGTTTAGTCTCCGCCAACACGACCGCGTCCATAAGGTTGGGACAGATGGTGTATTGTTAGGGGCTTGGGTAAACATAAAACCGGCCGACCAAAACATTCTTGATGCCGGCACAGGTACATCGCTGATTGCTCTCATGTTGGCTCAGCGAAGCAAGGCTTTTATTACAGGTATCGAACCCGATCCGACTGCTTGTGCACTGGCCATTGAAAATGCAGCGAACTCTCCTTTCACATCCAGGGTCACCATCAGCCAGAATCGACTTCAGGATTTACATGCACGTGCACAATTTGATTTGATAGTCATTAATCCTCCTTTCTTTGAAAATCAATTGCGTTCTCCAAACGAACAACGGAATGGTCAACGTCACAACGACTCACTTCCTTTTCATGAGCTAATTGCTGCAGTTAAGGAATTGCTCAAAGAGTCGGGCCGACTAGCCGTTATTCTTCCTATCGAAGAAGGCCTTCGGTTTAAGGAGTTGGCTCAAAAGAACGGATTTCACCTCAGCCGAATCACTGAAGTCCACTCAAAAGCCTCCAAACCACCCTTCCGACTGTTAATGGAGCTTGACTTACAGGACGTTGTTTGCGAAAAAAGGGTTCTCGTTTTGGAAAATGACCAAGGCCACCGCTCTGAGGCCTACCACCGTCTTACAGAAGCCTTCTATCTATAACCACCTATACTATTCCGGTTCAAACCCTAAAAGGGACATTCCAGGGATTTTTATGCCCTGATAATCAGTTTTTTAAGATTTTTTTAAATAAATGTTTAAACATATAACATACATTTGCCGTTCAATTCACTAAAACTTAATTCATGAAAAAACTATTCCTAACACTGTCGGCAGTTTTAGCAACCGTGGCAGTATTCGCACAAACCAACTGGGTGTTTGACAAATCACATTCCAACATTGGCTTCACCGTAACACACATGGTTATTGCTGAGGTTTCTGGTTCCTTCAAGGACTCAGACATCAAAGTGAGCAGCCCATCAGAGGATTTTAATGGAGCCAGCATCGAGTTCACTGCAAAAGTGGCCTCCATCGACACGCAAAATGAAAAC
>JBMSPY010000088.1:0-8142 GCA_049423005.1 Cyclobacteriaceae bacterium | reverse complement strand
GACTCCCAGGTTAGCAATGATGTCACTGGATGTAAAAATCATACTGGCCTTCATATGGGCTTCCTGGCTTTTACTTTTTTGCAGAAGAATTAGGCATAAGGCATTTCCCCCAAGTGCAAAAAACGAAACTACCATCATGGTTTGAAATTCTGGTGTTTCGCCTGCGCCCGTAAAGCGACGAATGGTTTCAATTAATCCTAATGCTGCCAGAGCCAATTGAAAGTAACCCGCAGCAGTAGCAATATTCTTTTTTCGTACAGCAGTGGAGCCAACGGCAAATAAGGCCATGGCGTAGACAATGGTATCGGCCAGCATATCCAGGCCGTCTGCTATCAGGCCCATCGATCTTGAGAGGATTCCGGTTATCGATTCCAGGAAAAAAAATCCGGCATTGATGAACAAAACTTGCCACAGTAAGCGCCGTTCCTTTTTTGAGTCTACAGACAACTCAGGATTTATCTCCGTCAGTTTGCTTTCAATCAGTTGGGTGCCCAGATTCAAGGACGATAAGCGCTGCAAAATTTCATCTGCTGTCAAATTGTGCACTACAGTTAATTTTCGATCTGGGATATCAAAATTCATCGAAACCACCTGATCAAGGTCAGCCAATTTCATACGGATGAGCTGTTCCTCGGAAGGACAGTCCATTTTTTCAATTCGAAAGACGGATTTCAGCATGCCGATTTGAGTCGGATGCAAATCTAAAAATAGCGTGATTACTTTTTAAAGCTCTGGCTGACTTTCCTTTAAACCTTAATTCCTAACAACCAGCATTGACTACTGTTAAGGTAAACTGCTGGGAAAAGCTTTTTCCGTTTCTATTTGTTGCTGGCTTCCAGGAAGGCATTCGCTGGAGAGTCTCTAAAAGCAGCTGATCTGCTTTTTTATTACCTGAAGATTTGTTTAAGGATGCTTCTTTAATACGGCCAGTTTCGTCTACCACGAACGAAACGGAGGCGCCCAGGAATGGAGCACCTGACGCTATTTCCATTTTATTGAACGCTTTTATTTCAAAATACTTTTTTAGAAAATCAGCTCCGTTGGTAGGTTGTGCTTCCTCATCTGCCACAATCGTATACTTGAGATCCAGTACATCATTCTGTAGCTTATTGGTTGCGGAGTTTATAGACTGGTAACGGATTTGAATCGTGATCTGGTCACCAATCGAAGCAGATGAAAATAATGATGATTGAGCAGGAGTAAGGATATTATTTTTCCCTTCAGCAATTTTTGATTTTCCGGCTGAGACAATGGTTATGGTTGTGCTTTGATAATTCTCGATCCAGTTTTTTGGATAGTAGGGTAGCATCTCTTCGAGATTTTTAGCACTGCTAACTTTTTCATGCACCAAAGGCTTCCCGAAAGCACGATTAATTTCTACCGTTGGTCTTAGCGCCTGAGCCGATGCCGTAGTGGCTACGAAGATCAGAATCAGAAAAAGGATACTTTTTGGTTGCATGAGTCAGGACGTTTTAATCCGTGCAAATATCGATAAAGACAGGTGGTTCGGCGTCTTTATTTAGCCTTGTACCCTTAATATGTTACAGGCGGTTGTAAGGGATGGTTACCTGGTAAATCCCAGCTCTTTTAGTCCGCGTTGCATTTCGGGGGCTTTCATGCACAGATTCCAAATCAGGCCGGTTCTGTGGTTTTCAATCATTACAGGTATTGGCCCCTGATCAATGGCCAGATATCGTGGTAAATACCAATTGGCTGAAAAACTGAAGCCATCGTAAGGACCATAGTCACCGATCAGACTGTCTCGTTCAGGCGCATAAAGGAACTTTAGAAAGTTCATGCTTTCTTCTGGTGTATAGGGAAATGAGGATAAGGCAGCTGTGGGCGTTATTACTCCTGGATCTTCTCCTGGTTGGTGGGCGGCATAGAACCCCATTGAATATCCTGAGGTTAGTCCCCAACAATCAGGTCCATAGCCTTTATGTCCCTTAGGATTGTCGACACAGTAGCGGTAGTGAATGAGCGCATGGTTTTGATTTAATTTCCAGTAATCCGCGTAGCGATCTTTTAGGTTACGCGGATCTAAACCAAGGTAGGAGTAGTGAGCCCAGAATAGCGGGCCAACCGCCAGGTCGCTATGTTCATAATGATCAAGGACTGTTTCCAGGTCGTAATACTTTTGGCTTGACTTGATGGAGTCATTTCGTGCCCAGCCTTTGTGGTAAACATCTGGACGTATAGGAAAAGTATGTGATCCTGCGGCCAGGACATACATGATGAGACATTCGTTATATCCACCTACCGGAAAGTTCATTTCCCATTGGTATTCCGGTGACCAGTGCCAGTACAGCACATCCTTTCCATTGGTGTACCAACTCCATTCAATACCATTAACCAATGAATCAATTTTTTGGGCAAGGAATTGTTCCTGTTTGTTTCCTTCTCGGAAATATTCTCTTACCGCAATCAGTCCCTGGGCCAGAAAGGCTGTCTCTACCAGATCACCGCCATTATCCTTTTTTCCAAATGGTTTTACTTTCCCCGTTGGACCATGTATCCAGTGAGGCCAAGCTCCGTGAAAGCGATCGGCTTTTTTTAGGTACTCTGCAACGTGGGCAAAACGTTCGTACCCTTCACGGCGTGTTATAAAACCTCTTTCGATTCCTACCAGTATCGCCATTAACCCGAATCCTGATCCACCAGTCGTAACCACATCCTGATCATTTTCCGGATAGATGTTATCCATATGGGTTCTTTCTTTGGCGAGACCAGAGATCTTTTCGGCGTTATTCCAGAAATACTGAAACGTTTGTTCCTGAACACGGGTTAGCAGTGAATCTTCCGGTGTTTTGTCTGTGCTGGCCAGTTTTTTTGATCCTCCTGTACATCCAATAAAAAGAATTGCAGCTATCAGGAATAAACTTTGCAGGAATGTTTTCATAAAGAAAGATTATGTGGAAAAACAATTCGGTATTCAATAGGTAAATCCGAGCTTGGTTAAGCCAGACTGTACCTCAGGTGCAGACATAAATAAATTCCACAATAAACCGGTTCGGTAATTCTCGATCATGATGATCATTGGTCCCTGGTCGATGGCCAGAAAGGAATTAGCCGTCCAGCCATCTGTTATGTTGAATGCATCATAAAATCCATAGTCACCCCACAGCCGATCTCCCAAGTTGTAATAAAAGAAACGAATCGTGCGTAGCGATTCATCGGGTGTGTAAGGCAATGAGGAGACAGCAGCGGTTGGAGAAATGACACCGAGGTCGTTGGTAGGCGAGTGGGCCGAGTATCCCGCCTGATTGTCGCTTGCGGTAAGTCCCCAGTTCGAAGAACTGTATCCGATAAACTTTTTAGGATTACGGACACAATAGGCATAGTTGATGAGACTGTGGTTTTTATTTTGAGTAAAGTAATCGGCGCAAAAGGCATCTTTTAAACCCGTTGGATTAAGGCCAAGGAATGAATAATGACTAAAAAACAATGGGCCACCGTAATCGCCGCCAAGAGGGAGTACATGACCTTCATAGGTCCTTCCGTTTTTCATATTGCCGTTCGAGGCCCAACCCTGATCGTATACGCTTTTTGGTATGCTGTGTTCCGGTGAGGAAGCGGCCAGCACATAGGTAATCAGGCATTCGTTCCAACCTTTGACCTGCATGTTCATGACCCAGCCTTTATCTTCAGACCAATGCCAGTACAATACATTTTGCCCTCCTTTTTGATACCAATCCCATTCAACCCCTCTCCAGATAGTGTTGATTCGATCAATTAAAGCCTTTTCGGCAGGGAGAGATGGATTTAAGTACTGCCTGATGGTTAGTAAACCTTGAATTAAATAAGATGTCTCGACCAAATCGCCTCCATTGTCATTTGTACTGAAAGGAATAGGCTGACCGTTGGTTCCATTGATCCAATGGGGAAAGGCTCCATGAAATTTTTTTGCGCCCTCCAAGAAGGTCAGATTTTTATCCAAACGTTGAAGACCTTGTTCACGGGTAATAAATCCGCGTTCTATTCCGACGACCAGAGCCATCAAACCGAATCCGCTGCCTCCGCTGGTAATGAGATTACCCGATCCGTTTCGCTCTCTGGACATTCCGCTTACGGGTTCTGCGTAGTCGTAAAAATATTTGAAGGTTTGCCGCTGAATTAAGGTCAAAAGCTCCTCATCGGAAATCACCGGAAACACTGGATCCGTGGAAGGCTCGGTATAAAATTTCTTGAAGGTTTGAGTAAACTCCTCATCATTTGTTCCTTTTAACTCATAAGAGGCCCAAATCTGATGCCGTACCAGACCTTTAAGGGGATTGACAACATTCATCGCAACTGTTTTCTTGTCTTCAGAAAGAGAATAGGTTACTGGAATATTTGCAGACGGACTTAAAACTCTGAGGTAGTTGCTGTTCAATTGATTATCGGCCAGTGGTTTTGAAAAGGTCAATTCTACTTTAACATTTCTGGAAACATTGGCAGTTGTAGGTTCCTGAATGACTTCTTTTCCATTAAGTTTAATGGAAGTAAGTTCCATGGTAGCTGCCTTTGTTGTAAACCCTATTTCAATTCCTGGGAAAGTCTCTTTACCCGTGCCTCGAAGCTGTTCACCAATGTTCAGGAGAATCTCTGATTTTGGAGCAAAACCATTATTGGCTGAAAGTGTAAAGTATTTATCTCCTTCTCTGAAGTCGATGTTGAAAGGTATGGCTTTACCGGAATTATCTTTAAGCGAGATGGCCTCTTGAAGACTTGCGCCGTCCAGTGGTACTGAAAAATTCGCGGTTAGGGGTAAGTCAAGTGGAATCTGGACATTTTTTGTTTTGTCGGACAGGTTAAGGTTCGCTGTGCCGACAGTTACAGAATTAAGCTGAAATGTGATGGAGGGTAACTCAGGTTCTTCTCCACTACATCCAGCAAAAAATACAATTAGTAAATAAAGGAAGAGAATGCGCATAGTCTTCCTAAAAATAAGAAGGTTCCCGGTATTAGCGGGAACCTTCTGTACAAGAATATGAAAAAAGAATTAAGGCTTTCCTGAATTGTACATGGAAGCTACCTCACCAGCAGTCAAGGCTTTATGGTAAATCAGCAAATCATCCATTAGTCCATGGAAGTGATTGGCTCCAGGTTGTTCGTAGCCACCCCAAGGTTCAGCATCCCAAAGAGCACCTGCTCTTGATTGAATGAAGCCAAGAGCAAGCTCATCAGCAACATCAGGGAGTGCACCACGCCAGAACAGTCCTGTAGTCGTACGCTTGATGTCTCCATCAGGCCAGTTGTCAAAATCCTGTTCTTTTACTTTTTCACCGTTCAGGTAAACTGTTCCTGTCTTAGCAGTACCATTATACACAAAAGTATAATGAGCCCATTTGTCTTTAATGATGGTATTCATGCCACCTGATCCGCGGAAATCCTTGGAGTATGTCCAACCTTGCCATCCCAGGTTACCTTCTCCGTCGGCCCACATATCTTCAGAGTATTTATCTGTTCCATTGGTCCAGCTTGCTGCCATTTTGAACGCATTGTAGGAACCGAAAATTTCAAACTGGAATCCAAAGAAAGCACCAAGTCCAAGAACAAACTGACCTTTTTCAAGAGAGGAATTTGGCTTAACCCAAATACTCATAGTCCAGTCGCCGGTCTTCATCAGCTGGCTTCCATTAGGAATTTCAATAATGCTGCTGGTTCCGTTGAAGCTTGCAGCTTTTCCAGCCTCTGATTTACGTCCTTCAACGTATGTTACAGCAACTGAACCATTGTTTCCGGGACCACGACCACCAATGATGTCCACTGCACTATCTTCGAATGTCCAGTGTGCAAATGCTCCAGGAACTACAAATGAGCCTTCGGTTGTGAAGGTGCGTTCAAAGGGGAATTTAAGGTTATTGCCGCCCTTTGTTTTAATTCCACTGTCGAAGTTGAGGATAACTAATGTTCCGGTATTGAAATCATCAGCGGGATCAATGGTCATTTCGGATCCATTGATTGTAATTTCAGCATCCAATGCTGCATCGTCGTAATCTCTAATTACGCTTACAAAATTTGCAGCTGAAGGATCCAGGTCTACATTAAATGTGGCTACGATCGTGGCTCCGGTCTTAACTCCAATGGCGCTGGTCGCACCGTTCAGATCCATACCGTCAGCGGTTATGCTGACTAATGCCAATGCAGGCTCTTCTTCTTCGGAACAGCCTACGATTACAACCGCTGTGAAGACACAAGCAGTCAGAATACTAAAAAACCATTTTGTTCTCTTCATAATTGTTTGGGGTTAATTGTGTATAAATTTAGTTAAAAGTGAAGTTTAATTGTCCCATCCGGGATTTTGTTCCAAGGCACCTTGGGTGATATCGATTTCTGTTTGCGGTATTGGAAGCAACTCATGCTTACCCGATACGAAACCCAGAGGCCCTAAAACTGTTGCAGCCTGATTGGTCCGAATTAAATCCCAGAATCGGTTGTCCTCGAGTGCTAATTCCACGCGTCTCTCTTTTAAAATTATGGCCCTCAATGCAGTTTTTTCCGTGACTGTAATATCTGGAAGAATAGCATTATTTCCCTCGCGTGCACGACGGCGTACTCGATTTAAATGAGTTAGCGCACCAGTAGCATCACCATTTTCATTTAAGGCTTCAGCAGCGATCAGGAGTACATCTGCAAAACGAATGAACCGACGGTTGTGATTGAAAGAGGGGGGTACTGTATTTCCCGGTGTCCACACTTTTTGATTGTAGCACTCGATTTCTTCCTGACCGTGCGCATCTACTGAAGCATCCGGTGTGGAACCGTCGCCCAGGATGGTAACGCCATCCAATACTTCGCCAAGATAGATGATGGTTGATTCGTGTCTTGGATCGCCAGGTTCAAATGCATTACGAAGACTTTTAGTGGGTCGATTAAATCCCCAGCCACGATTTGGCGTTCCACGAACAGCTTGAACGTTGGCATATTGATTGCCACCATTTTCAATTCCCTCTTGGCCGAAGGAGGCTACCTCGAAAACGGACTCAACTCCTAGTTCGCCAGCCACTCCATGGACATCATCAAAATCTTGCTCTAGGTTGTATTCACCTGAATTGATGACCTCTAACGCATAGTCGGCTGCATTTTGAAAATCATTTTGATAGAGGTAAACCTTCGCAAGCAGCGCTTTGGCTGCTCCTCGCGTTGCTCGACCTTTATCAGAAACTTTCTCGTACTGGGATTTTTCTGGTAGATCATTTATGGCATCCTCTAAGTCCTGAATGATAAAGTCATAAATTTCTTCTTTGGTGCTCCGCGGGAGTATTTCCGGTGTGGTCGAGGTTTGCTTGGGCACTCCGCCCCAGGCTCTTACTAAGTCAAAATAAAATAAAGCTCTCAAGAACTTGGCTTCAGCGATGTAACGATTTTTCAAGGTCTCGTCCATTGGAATGGCTGGAACCTTTTCAATCACTACATTGGCTACCCGAACCGCTTTATATAATGTGTTCCACCATCTTAGGATTGTACCTTCTGTCTTGATGTGTTTAAAATTATCGAAAGGTCCGATCGTTGATTGTTGATCGCTTGGATTACTGCCTTTATTGGCATCATCCGACATGATATCCAGGATGGGAAAAAGTCCAGAATTAAAGTTTGGATCGCGCAGCGAATTGTAGACTGCGTTAGTGGCTAATAGGGCATCATCTGCCGACACAGGAAAATTACCTTGAGTTAAATTTCCTTGTGGAGTCTTCTCAAGAAAATCTTCGCAGGCGAGTGGCCAGAAGGCAAGGCTCAAAATGAGCCAGGGCTTGGTAAGGTGTCTGGAAAAGCGTTGCATCAGAAGGTTACATTGAGTCCAGCAGAAAAAATTCGGGGAACAGGGTAGGTGGCAAAATCAATTCCATTAAGGATAGGATTGCCATTCACAATTTCCGGTGTGTATCCGGTGAATTTGCTTAAAGTCAACAAATTGTTGGCGCGCAGGTAAACGCGTGCTGATTTCATTTTGGCCCGTTGAATCAGTTTGTCCGGTAGCGTATATCCAAGTGTTATGTTTCGTATACGAACGAAGGACCCGTCGTAAATGTATCGAGAGGAGGGCTCGTAGTTTACTCCTCCATTCGAAGGTCGAGGTTCATTAGCACTGGAGCCGGCACCATCCCAGAAATCGTAATACCGTTTTTCAAAATTGTATGGATCGGGACGAACGATTTCTTT
>JBMSPY010000087.1:0-8142 GCA_049423005.1 Cyclobacteriaceae bacterium | reverse complement strand
ATGATTTGAGCCGTATTACGCATGAAGCAGATAAAGTGATGATTAGCCGGGAACAGGGTTTTATGTTTAGCGCAAACCTGATCATGGCCCAGGTGGGTATCAGTCGCGAGTATAATATTTTTGAGCTTCAGAAGGCCATTATTACTAAAAATGCCCGAAAGGCTTACTCTATTGTAAGGTACTTTCAGGCGAATCCAAAGAGAAATCCAGCCATTCCGTGTGTGGCCTTTCTGTATTCCTTTTTCTCCAAAATGTTGGTGGCCTCAACTCTACCTGAACGTTCAGCTGGTGCATTGGCTTCGCGCCTTAAGATGCCCCCAATGATGGCAAATGATTATGCAACGGCCTTAGGCAACTATTCTTCCGAGCAAATCAGAGAAATTATTGGCTTGATCCGTGAGGCCGACCTTCGGTTAAAAGGTTTTGGTAGTCCTGGAGATGATGAAGGCCAGGTATTGCAGGAGCTGGTCTTCAGGATGATGAATTAATCATTCCTCTTCCGCTTCTTTTGTCTTAATTTTACCTCATCCATCAATCGAAGACAATAATTTTCTTGAGGAGCAGTTTCACAGCATATAACAACGTGCGGATTTTCACCCTCTTACTCGTATTGGTAACCTGTTTCACTTTTGCTCAGCAGTCTGAACGACTTCAGCGCAAAGAGCAGTTAATGGATGACGTTCGCTCGGCTTGGCTCAAAGGGCAGTACAGGGCTGTTCTTTCAATGGTAAAAGATGCTGCTTCTATCGGTGCAGTCTCTGAGCCATTAGCCTTTATGGATGCCTGTGCTTCTGCCCGGCTACTGACGAACGATGCGGAAAAGAAACTTTTGGGGTATATCGATGATTATGGTTTTGCCTCGGGGGCGAATTTGGCACGGTTTGAATTGGGAGTTCTTTTTTATCAACAGAAAAAATATCCTGATGCCGCCATTATTTTTTCAGAAGTTGAGTTTAGCTCCTTGGAAAAAAATCTCCGTCATACGGGTTTATTTTATTGGGGCTACTCCCTGTTTAGTCAGAAAAAACTATCGGAGGCTCGGGTTCAGTTTGACCAATTGAAACTCACCGATGGTGAATTTGCACCTGCTGCCAGTTATTATTCGGGATTCGCCTCTTTTACAGAAGGGAATTTTGAAACTGCGCTTCAGGATTTTCGTCGAATTCAGCAACAGGATTCTTACGCCAACGTAGTGCCTTACTTGATTGCCAACTGCCTTCATCGATTGGAAAAAAATGACGAATTGATCGATTACGTTACTACTCTCGAGAAATCAGAGGAAATTCAATATGCAGATGAAATTCAACTTTTAGTAGCAGAAGCCACATATTCCAAAGGGCAATATCCTCGCGCGGTTGAGGGATACACCCAGTATTTCAAATCAAGACGAAGTGCCGATAGAGGAGTTTTGTTCAGAGCAGGTGCCGCCCATTTCCAGGTTTCTAAATTCAATGAAGCCGCAGGGTACTTTAAACAAATTGCCTCTGATAAAGACACTACCGGTGTTTATGCAGCTTATCAATTGGGTTTGTCCTACTTAAAAACAGGTCAAAAACCATTTGCCCTTTCAGCCTTCCAAACATGTATCCGCTCCTCCTTCGCCTCAGAAACCCTATTAACGGAAAGTAAGTATCAGGAGGCTAAATTACTCTATGACCTTGCTCGACCGGATGAAGCTATAGATCGAATGGAGTCGTTTGTGCGTTTGTATCCCTCCAATCCATATTCCATTGAATTGGGTGAGTTGCTATCCGGTGCATACGTAAATGCGAATCATTACCACAAGGCAATAGACCATATCGAATCATTGAGCGTCCGAACTCCTGCTACAGATCGTGCCTATCAAAAGGCAACGCTCTTTTTTGGTTTTGAGTTTTACAATAAAAATGATCTGGAGCAGGCCTTGGAATACTTCAAAAAATCAATGGATTTTCCTTTGGATGAGTCTTTATTGTTCGAGGCATCCGTTTGGTCGGGTGAAGCCTTAGCTGCTCAGGCCAAGTGGGAACAAGCTTATCCCCTTTATGAAAAGGTAGTTTCAGCCACCGCGCGTGCATTGCCCGAGCAGGTATTACGTGCCCGGTATGGGCTCGGGTATGCCCGCTACAATGCTCAAGATTACGAGCGCGCCCTAATCAACTTTCGCGAATTTCTAGCTAAAGCGCCAAAGACAGATTCTAGAGTCAGTGACGCTCAAATTCGTTTGGGTGATTGCTATTATGTTTCCAAGTCTTATCAATTGGCATACGATCAGTATCGGAAGGCTGCGGATTCCGGCCGTGGTGGTGCTGATTATGCGTTGATGCAATCTGGTGTGATGCTAGGCATTCTGCATAAAAATTTGGATGGTATTCAGGTATTGAAAGAAATGCTTACCCGGTATCCACAATCGGTTTATTGGGATGAAGGACTTTTTCATAAAGCACAGTTGGAATTTGAAGAGTCAAAGTATCAAGAAGCTGCTGAAGGCTACTCACAATTGATTACCAGAAAACCGGCTTCGCGGTTTGCTCCCTATGCCTACGTTCGTCGAGCTGCAGCTCAATTTAATTTGAAAGAATACGGAAAATCGGCAACCGATTACATCAAGGTGCTGCAAGAGTATCCTGAAAGTCCAGCTGCGCAGGATATCCTTCTTCCTTTACAGGAAGCACTTAATTTAGCGGGTCGTGGCGACGAGTTTACTGGATTGCTTGCTCAGCTTAAATCCAAAAATCCAGGTGCTGCAGGACTTGAAACTGTTGAGTTTGAGTCCGCCCGGAATTTGTATTTGAATCAGGAGTATGCCCGGGCTATTACTACTTTAAACAGCTACATTCAATCGTATCCGGAAAGTCCTAAGTTGACAGAGGCAAAATTTTTACGGGCTGAATCGTGGTACCGGCAGAAGAATTTTAGTAATGCCCTTTCGGGGTACTATGAAATTTCCTCTGATGATAAATTTAGTAATGCATCCAGGGTTCAATCACGAATTGCAGAACTTGAATCAAAAGGATCCAATTGGGGTAAGGCCGTGGAAGCCTTTCGTAATCTGATCAGGCTTTCGGTATCACCAAAAGATACCTACACGGGCTGGGCTGGACTTATGGATGGATATTACCTGCTTGGCAACTATGATTCGGCCATGCTCTATTCCGATAAGATTCTTTCTGAATCTGGAAGCAGTTCACTTCTTCAGCACCGTGCAAGTCTAATGACAGGTAGGATCTATCAGGCCCAGGGGGATTTTGAGAAAGCCAAGGATGGATACATCATGACTATTAATGAGGCTCAGGATGAATACGGTGCTCAAGCGAAATATCATCTGGCTGAAATACATTTTCAACAAAAAAACTACAAGCAATGCTATGAAACGGTTCTCTCTCTGAATCGTGACTACGCACCACATGCCGAATGGGTTGGTAGGGGATTTTTGTTGTTGGCTGAAAGTTTTGTGGCAACTGGAGAAATTTTCCAGGCTAAAGCCACTCTTCAATCCCTTGAAAAGTTCCCACTAGCCTTTATTCGTGAAGAGGCATTTCGGCGATTGGAAAAAATTACTGCTGAAGAATTAAAAGTTAGAACTGAACCTGGAGACTCAACCGATCATGACTAAGTCACGCTTATTCCGATGGTTATTTTCTGGCTTACTAGGTTGGGCTGGTTTACTAATCTCGCCTAAAGTACACGCACAGGTTCAGGATGTAGAAGTTCAAATCACCAATCCTCTCAAGGTAACGCTTCCTGCAGCAGAACGTAACTTTGATAAGATTCCGGTTAAACCACTGGAGCCGGTTTATCCACCACTTATTTACGGTTTTCGGTCAATTCCCTTTGCGGCACCTCCATTTAAAGCTGCGGTTAGACCATTACGACTGCGTGAGCCGGAAAATGAGGATAGGCGCGAAGGGTATGCCTCTCTTGGTTATGGAAATTATGGTTCGTTGTTTGGTGATATCTTTTTTCCCGTATACCAAAATTCAAAAATAAAGACTTCATCTTCCCTTCGGGCTTACCACAATAGTTTTAGCAAGGGACCTGTAGAAGGTAATCGTTCTGCATCAGGCACGAGTTCTATTAATTTGGATTTCCGGTCATCTGGTAAATCCATCTCGGTGGAAGGATTGGTTGGTTACCAAAATAATTTCTCAAACTTTTATGGTTACCCCGAAGGGACAAATCTGAATAATGATACATTAGGCATTAGTTATTCCGATGTTCACTTTGGAGCGCGTTTCCTTACAGCCAGAAAATCAAATCATAATTATTCTCTTGACGCAGGATTCAGTCATTTATGGAATAATCGAAAAGCCTCTGAATCTGATTTAAGATTGGCCTTTAAAGGCAGCAGTAAAGTAGGTGATAAAGGAGAGATTAAGGTAAATGCTGATTATGACCTATTGGCACGGGAGGATGTTTCTGCTCAACCCAAGCCGCGGAACTTGGTTAATGTTCGGGCAGCCTATTCCTTTGATCCGGTATCAGATTTGCATTTAGAAATTGGCGTTAATTCTGCTTTCGAAAATGACACACTGGTTGAAAAATCTTTTCATGCCTACCCATCACTTTACGTGAAATGGAAATTGATGCCACGCATCACGCTGGAAGGAAATCTTGGAGGACAGGTTGAAAAAGTTTCGTTGCACACCCTTGCAGCGTCAAATCTTTGGCTTGATCGAAACGTTTTGATTGGTCACAACAATCAACTTCTTGATTTTAATTCAGCGTTGCAAATAGGATTAGGATCGGGTTGGTCGGCTTCTGCTGGATTTCGTTACACCGATCTGGATAATATGTTCTTCTTTGTTAATCAAGCGTACGATTCAAGTCGTTTTGATGTGCTTTACGATGATGCAACACGCATCAATCCTTCTCTTGGTGTAAATTTTCAAAAAGGGAAATTATCTACGGAGATAAAAATGGATTATTTCATTTGGAATCTTTCCAACCTTACTGCTCCCTTTCATAAGCCTGAAGGTCGTGTCGAATGGAATGCTGTATTCGCCTTCTCCCGTAAATTCCATTTCCAACCATACGCCTTATTGTTGTGGGGAATTCAGGCGCCAGTAGCCTCTGACTCTGAACAAACCTTGAGGCTCCCGGCTGCCACCGACCTAGGTTTTAGGTTTGATTATAATTTTTCAGATCGGGGCACCGCCTTTGTCCGGGTAAATAACTTGCTAGGCTCTTCCTATACGTTGCTTCAGAATTACCCTGTTCGGGGATTTCAGGGCCTTGCTGGAATAAGCTGGAGATTCTGAAATTAAGTATTTTTTCTTGGCTGGAATAACGTTACATTCGTTAAGACAAATGAACTGACTATGCTTTTTAATCGAAAGTCTGAACTAAATGTATTGATCAATCTGGCCATCATTGATCGTATGATGGATGCGAAAGAAGTTAACTTGATTCGTATGATTGGGAAGGCGAATCTTATACCAGATGAAGAGGTAGAAGAATTAATTGCTCATCCCCAAACCATTACCAACATCCGTCAGATGACTGAAGAGGAAAAGTTTGAACACCTGGATTTTCTAATTACGCTAATGAAGGCTGATGGACGGGTTCTAAAAGAGGAAATTTCTTTTTGTGAAAAAATTGCCAATCGGCTGGGTTATGAAAAAGGTGTTATTGGCGCCCTTTCCCAACACATCTACAGTACGGCTGATGTGCAGTCTGACCGCGATGTTTTGAGAATGAAAATGGAACGTTATCGCTTGAATTAAGCCATGCATGCTACTCGGCTGATCACAGCAGAGACTATGCTGGTTCTTGCTTTAGGTCTCCTGATCTTTATAATCGCTTTTCGCTGGATTTTCCGGAAAAAATAAGCCTTACAATCCTTTTCTTCGGCTGATACAATCCTGCTATTTTTGGGCTTACGTCCCCAAACATGGTAGAGTACTTCAGGACGGGATCCTCCGTCGTTTATGCAGTAGTATGCACAAATTCCCCATCACAGCAGGATATTGAGCGTCTTTGTTGGCTATTTGGCAAGGGCTCGGGAGCCGCAGGTCAATCCCTGAAAGGCTGTTTCCTTGGTCCAAGGCGTGAAATGGTCACTCCTTGGAGTACCAATGCCGTTGAGATCACCCAAAACATGGGTATTCGTGGAATTGAGCGCATTGAAGAGCTTCGAACCGTCCCCAAGAACGCCGCTTACGACCGCATGCTAGAAATGATTTATGAAGATCCAGGACAGGATATCTTCACTATTCAGCATACGCCGGAACCCATTCAGGCAGTCACCGATATTGCGGCCTACAACCAAAAGGAAGGCCTGGCCCTAAGTGAAGAGGAGATCAGTTATTTGCAGAAGGTTAGTGAATCACTCAACCGACCGCTTACCGATAGTGAAGTTTTTGGATTTAGTCAGGTTAACTCTGAACACTGTCGTCATAAAATTTTTAATGGCACGTTTGTAATTGATCGGGAGGAAAAGCCAGCCACTCTTTTTCAAATGATCAAAAAAACTTCGAAAGAGAATCCTGGTCAACTTGTCTCGGCCTATAAGGATAATGTGGCTTTTATAAATGGACCAACCGTTTGGCAATTCGCTCCCGCCTCACAGGATAAGGCTGACTTCTTTTGCATCAAACAATTCGAAAGTGTAATTTCTTTGAAGGCAGAGACGCATAATTTTCCAACTACCGTAGAGCCCTTTAATGGAGCGGCTACTGGTAGCGGCGGCGAAATTCGTGACCGTCTGGCAGGTGGTAAAGGTTCTTTGCCTTTAGCGGGTACAGCCGTTTACATGACATCCTATCCACGTCCCGGACAGGGGAGAAGCTGGGAAAAAAATATTCCCGAGCGGAAATGGCTCTATCAAAGTCCGGCTCAAATCCTGATTAAAGCCAGTGATGGAGCCAGTGATTTCGGAAATAAATTCGGTCAGCCACTCATCAATGGTAGTGTTTTGACTTTTGAGCACGCTGAAGGTTCAGAGACGCTCGGTTTTGATAAAGTCATAATGTTGGCAGGTGGTATTGGCTTTGGTAAAAAGCAGGATAGCCTGAAAGGAAAATTGAGAACAGGTGACCTGATCGTTTTGATGGGAGGCGATAACTATCGGATTGGCATGGGTGGTGGTGCGGTATCGTCTGTCGGCACCGGTGAATATGCCAATGCGATTGAACTCAATGCCATTCAGCGCTCCAATCCGGAAATGCAAAAGCGTGTTATGAATGCCATTCGTGCTATGGTAGAAAATGACGTGAATCCATTTGTGTCGATTCACGACCATGGTGCTGGTGGTCATTTGAACTGTTTTTCTGAATTATTGGAGGATACGGGTGGGGAGATCAAAGTCGATGCCTTACCGGTGGGAGATCCAACTCTGTCCAGCAAAGAAATTATTAGTAACGAGTCGCAGGAACGGATGGGTATCGCTATCCGGGAACAGGATGTAGATTTCCTACGGACCGTGGCGGACCGTGAGCGAGCACCAATGTATGTGGTGGGTCGAGCCTCAGGTGATCAGAAATTACTTTTCAGTCATGGAGGACAAAAGCCGGTAGATCTTGACTTGCATCACCTCTTTGGAAACTCTCCTAAAACGATATTAACAGACGCTACTCCCGCAACTAATTTTGCATCTGTTGAATCAACAGGTGACTTTTTGAGTAAACTTTATGACGTTCTTCAACTGGAATCGGTGGCCTGTAAAGATTGGCTGACGAATAAAGTGGATCGCTCAGTTACCGGTAAAGTGGCCACGCAACAGACTTGCGGTTCTATTCAGCTTCCATTAAACAATCTGGGGGTAATGGCCATTGATTACCAAAGCTGCACCGGTATCGGTACGGCCATTGGTCATGCGCCTGCAGCAGCATTAATTGATCCTGCAGCCGGAAGTAGGTTGGCTGTCACGGAGTCGTTGTTGAATTTGATCTGGGCACCGCTAACGCATGGATTGGCTGGTGTTTCTCTCAGTGCCAACTGGATGTGGCCGGCAAAAAATCCTGGTGAAAATGCCCGATTGTTTCAAGCCGTTCAGGCGCTCAGCGATTATGTGTGTGCCCTCGGCATCAATGTGCCTACGGGAAAGGATTCCCTTTCGATGACGCAAAAGTATCCGGATGGAAAGGTGGTGAAATCGCCAGGCACAGTAATTGTTACGGCTGTTGCTGAGGTGGCTGATGTACGCAAGACCATCTCTCCGGT
>JBMSPY010000086.1:0-8163 GCA_049423005.1 Cyclobacteriaceae bacterium | reverse complement strand
CACGGAACACAACGGAATCGTTAGATATGGTCATTGGGGGTCTGGATTGGAAGCCGGGTGATGAAGCGGTAATGGCGGAGCAGGATTATGGTTCTATGCTGAATATGTTTCGCCAGGTAAGTCAGCGATTTGGAACAGTGAATAAGCTTGTTAATATCCCCAATCATCCAAAAGATGATGAGGAGATTGTTGGCATTTACGAATCTGCCATAACGGACAAAACCAAACTATTGATGGTCTGCCATATGGTAAATATCACCGGTCAGATTCTGCCCATTCGTAAAATTGCAGACATGGCCCATCGCCGTGGTGTTTTGGTGATGGTGGATGGTGCGCACGCCATCGGTCATTTTCAGTTTAAGATACCTGATTTAAATGCCGATTTTTATGGATCCAGTTTGCACAAATGGTTAAGTGTTCCGCTTGGTGCAGGATTTCTCTATGTTAAAAAAGACCACATAGGTAAAGTGTGGCCCCTTTTATCAGCAGGCGAGAAAAGTCCGGATGATATATCCAGGCTAAATCAAACAGGTACTCACCCGGTTTATACCGATTTGACTGTTTCTGACGCTATTGATTTTCACTTAAAAATTGGCGGAGAACGCAAAGAAGCTCGCTTACGATTTTTGCAAAATTATTGGACCTCAAGCGTGCGGTCTGTTCCTAATATTATAGTCAATACTCCAGTTGATCCATCGAGATCTTGTGGAATTGCCAATGTGGGTCTAAAAAATATGAAGCCGGTAGAAATGGCTGATGTTTTGATGAAGAAATACAGAATTTTTACGGTGGCAATTGATGGTGCCGGAGTTCATGGTTGCCGGATTACGCCCAACGTCTATACCACTCCTGCCGAGTTGGATGAATTTGTCAAGGCATTAAAAGAAATGGCTTCTGCTTGATCAGGGAATTAGTGTTGCTTTTATTTTTAAATCTCCACTTTCACCAAAGAATTCAGCTTTTCCGTAAAGATCTTTTGGGAACAATAAAGTGGAGATTACCGCTTCTCCACCTTGAATAAACACCTCCAGTAAATTTCTGTCCAGGATCATTTCAAGTTCAATGGTTTCGCTTTGTTCGTTTAGCTTATAACGATCCCTTCCTGAAAAATCCGGATGGAACCCTACAAATCCAGCCCGTGAACGATCTACATACACTTCATTGGTGGATGGATCATATCCAATTTCAATCCAATGGTCAGCTGTTTTGAGTAAATGAAGACCACGGGGTTTTGTTCCAGAGGTTCCAATTGTTAATTGGATAGCTCCATGAAGAAAGCCTGAGAGGTCCTCAATTTTTGATACCTGTTGTAATCCTTCCGATGCTAAGGAAACAGCTGGTTCTTGTTTTAACCGTACCGTATCATGTACTCGGATCAGCGAAAGTTTACGTGGGTAAGACAGCATACCATTAAGTCTTTTATCAGGCAGATCATCGCCGTATAGCCTGTTCCCAATTTTACCTACGACGATTGGCTGCTCTGATAAGGATTGATCGGATTGAATACGCATAGCTCCTACAAAATCTTTTCCTTGATCCAGATAATTTGCGGAGGAGGCACTTGGTTCAGGGATAAATGATTTCCCATCGAATTCCCCAACGAAGTATTGAACGGCTGAAAATCCATTTCCTGTTGAGTGGCCAGATGTTACGGTAAGCAGCCAGCGGTAGTTTCCTTGGTCGTTTTCAATAGGCAGACGAAGCATTTCCGGATCCTCCCATTGGAGATTCGTATTACCGGCTGGGCCAAACATGCTCTGATGTTTCCAGTTTTTAAGGTCGCTGGAGGTAAAGAAATGAATGCGTTGATCAGTAGGGGCCATTAAGATCCACTGATTTGTTGGATTATGAAAGAATACTCCGGCATCACGAACACGGCCCAGCTCAAGATCTGTTTTAATTTCTCCAGGTGATTTTACCCAGGTTAATCCTAAATCACCCGAATATCCTAAAGGCTGAAAGGTAGATGTTGGTTCACTATTGCACGGCCAGGTGGCTTGTAAAAAAATCAAACACGTTGGATCGCTACACAGTCCGGATTTACTGTTTACATCATGAATTACCGTAGCGGATATCACTCTTTTGGGATTGTTAATGGGGACCTCTTTACACACTTCGAGGTAGGTCGATGAGATATTCCAATGAAGTAAATCCATCGATTCGGCTGTTCGCCAACCCAGGCTGGTAATGCGGTCTTCCGGATAATAGAGTTGGAAGGTTCCGCTTTTGTGAATTAGTCCAGCCACATTTGAGTTCATGGATCGCTCCGGAACAAAATGAAACCGTGGACCTTCTTCCATCCTTAACTCATTTTTACTGCAGGAAAGCAGAAGGAAGGCAAAAATGAGATTGAGGAATTGTTTCATGACTGCGATAGGTATAAAAAAAGGCATTGCGTTGGGCAATGCCTTTCAATGAGAATTAGTGGATTTAAAATCTTTTAGCTACTTCGTTCCAATTCACCAGATTCCACCAGGCGGCACAATAATCAGGTCTGCGGTTTTGATAGTGGAGGTAGTAGGCATGCTCCCATACGTCCAGTCCCATCACGGGCGTTCCCTTAACCTCTGCGATGTCCATTAAAGGATTATCCTGATTTGGTGTTGAGCTGATGACTAATTTTCCTGAATCATCTTTAACGAGCCAGGCCCAACCTGAGCCAAAGCGACTTGTAGCGGCAGCATTAAATTTGGTTTTGAATTCGTCAAAAGTTCCGAAGGCTGCTTTAATGGCATCCATTAATTGGCCCTCTGGTTCACCACCGGCATTAGGCGCCATAATGTTCCAAAACAAACTGTGATTGTAATGTCCTCCGCCGTTATTGCGGACTGCTACCGGATACTTAGAAATATTTTTGCAGATCTCCTCGATTGATAGACTTTCTGCCGGTGTTCCGGCTACTGCGTTATTCAAATTGGTCACATAAGCATTGTGATGCTTTCCGTGATGAATTTCCATTGTGCGTGCATCGATATGCGGTTCAAGAGCATTGAAAGCATAAGGAAGTGCTGGTAGTGTAAAGGCCATACTGGTATTATTTTTTATTCCTCAAATATACCTCCCGGAGCGTAATCCGGTAAAAAAATTCAGGGAGATAATGATCCGCTTCAGTCAGGATTTATTCATTCCTGAGGTCGATTTCCTCAACACCAGGGTACTTTTTGGGATCCCAGGTGAATAATGACTCTTCAAACTTTACGTTTGGTGTGAATTTAGAAATGGTGTATTTGAATCGATTTCCAGACTTATCGTACATGGTCCAACTGACAATGCTCTTATCCTTTTGACTGATACGCATTTTGATCTTGAAAAATTGAGCGTCTTTCTTTTCAGGCACAAGATCTACCACGTCTACACGAACACCTGCATCAGTTTCTGGGTCTAACAAGAGGTATTTAAAACCCTTTTTATAGATCTCATAGATTTTGCTTGGGTTAACATCTCCTGAGTTTGGATCAAAATTATCGATGGTTACTTCTTTGGCTTCCGGAATGTAGGTCCATGTTACGGTTCCATTGTTAATAACTTCTTGTTCCGGGAGTATAAGCCTGAACTTATCGCCCTTTACCAGAATTTTACCCTTAAATTCTTCATTGATTTTATCCACGTCATTTGTGAGTGTATAAGACAAAGCTGCCTCAAAGGAGGTTAGGGCTTTGTATTTGGCACTCATGGCCTCCAATACGGCAAAAGCCTTTTGATCGTACTGGGCAAAAAGCTGGCAAGTGGCAGTAAGAAATAGGATTGTGAGCAAAAGCCTTGTCTTCATAGGTGTAAGGTTTAGGCGCCGTAATGGAGGCGCAATAATAACAGGTATCCGGTTAATCTTGTTCCGATTAAAGCCAGATTCGTGCCAAATTGTATAAAAAGGTGCTCAGGTGGCCCTAAAATCTGGGAATCAGCTTCCGCCGTGTTTTTCTTTAAGGCCGGCCAGGAGCTGCTCCAAAGCTATTTCGTCCTTGATCAGGACTTCCCGTGCTTTTGACCCCTCGAAACCGCCAACCACACCAGCGGCCTCCAATTGGTCAATCAACCTTCCAGCCCGGTTATAGCCAAGCTTGAGCTTTCGCTGAATGAGTGAGGTGCTGCCTTGTTGATGCGATACGATAAGTCGCGCGGCATCTTCAAACATAGAGTCGCGATCAGACAGGTCTACTGCCTCAGCACCGCTTTCCTCATCTTCATACTCTGGCAACAGGTAAGCTGAATCGTATCCGCGTTGTGATCCAATGTATTCACAAACCTTCTCTACCTCTGGTGTATCTACAAACGGACATTGTAAGCGAATGATGTCTGATCCTCCGGAGAGTAGCATGTCTCCCATACCGATGAGCTGATCTGCTCCTCCGGTATCGAGGATGGTTCGGGAGTCTACTTTGCTGGTAACCCTAAAGGACAATCGCGCCGGAAAGTTGGCCTTGATCACACCTGTGATGACATTCACGGAGGGTCGTTGAGTAGCCACCACCAGATGAATTCCAATAGCGCGCGCCAATTGCGCAAGTCGGGCAATAGGTGTCTCGACTTCTTTGCCGGCTGTCATCATGAGGTCAGCCAATTCGTCGATGACCAAAACTATATAGGGCAGAAAACGATGGCCTTCTTTAGGATTAAGTTTCCGTGCAACAAATTTTGCATTGTACTCCTTAAGATTTTTTGCACCTGCCTCTTTTAGAATCTCATACCGGTTTTCCATCTCAATGCAAAGCGAATTGAGTGTATGGACAACTTTTCTCGTATCGGTGATGATGGCTTCTTCACTGTTGGGAAGTTTGGCGAGATAGTGGCGCTCGATCTTGCTGAAAAGTGACATCTCCACCTTTTTCGGATCGACGAGAACAAATTTCAACTGGGAGGGGTGTCGCTTATACAGTAACGATGTTAAGATAACATTGAGTCCAACGGATTTACCCTGGCCCGTAGCACCGGCAACCAGCAGGTGCGGCATTTTAGCCAAGTCAATAACGAGTACTTCGTTGGAAATGGTTTTTCCAAGTGCAACTGGTAATTCCTTATCTGTTTTCTGGAAGGAACCAGTTGATAATACCGATCGAATGCTTACCATCTCACGGTTTTTATTGGGCACTTCAATACCAATTGTTCCTTTGCCGGGAATAGGAGCGATGATACGAATGCCAAGGGCTGCCAGACTTAGCGCGATATCATCTTCCAGATTTTTGATTCTGGAAATTTTTATGCCGGCCTCCGGAACAATTTCATAAAGAGTAACTGTCGGACCAATAGTAGCCTTAATGCTCTGAATACCTATTTTAAAATTATTCAGCGTAGAGCTGATCTTATCCTTATTTTGATTCAACTCCTCCTGAGTCACCTGAACTTTACCTTGTTCATATTCATTCAGGAGTTCAAGTGGTGGAAATTTATAATTACTGAGATCTAGTGTGGGATCATACGCTCCCTTTTCTTCCACCAGTTCTTCTGCAAGTTGATCTGTTTCTGATTTTGGCTCCTCAATAATAAATACTGGCTCTTTGGCAGTTTCTTTTGGTACTTCTGGAACTGCAGGCTCTGGGGCTGCAGCAACCGGTGTAACTACATCCGAAGCCAGGTCGAGTTGCACGGTATTGCCTTCAGCATCCTGTGGTTGCTCTTTTGGTGCATTGGTCCATACATCTCGTTCATCTGAATAGGTTCCGGTGGGCTCGTTTCCAACAGGTGTAGGTACGATGGTTTCACCGGAAGTTTTTGGAGCAAATAAGTTGATTACAGTTACGTTGAAGAAATAGATGATGAATATGATGAGGGAAAGTGCCAAAAGGAGAAAAGTGCCAAATCCTAACTGACTATCGGCTAACCTAGCCAACTCAAATCCGAGTCCACCGGTGTACAGGCCTACCTCTGTATATCCGGAGATGGAGTGCGTAATGTATCCAAGGAGAAGTGACAGCCAGACACCCGAAAAAAGGGAGAAATAAAACAAAGGCATTGGAGGAATCAAGGTTCGCTTGAATGCCTTTTGAACGCCCATATTGAAAAGAATAGGAGGGATAAACAGCGCAGCGATGCCGAGCCAATTGTAAATCAGATAATGAGCACAATAGGCACCCCACAATCCTGCCCAGTTCATGGCTTCCTTACCGGATTGAATAAGCCCTGCCTCCCCAGTGCCTACCAGCAGACTGTGATCATGTTTTCCAGTGAACAGATAGGATATAAGCGAAACGGCTAGAAAAAGGCTGGTGATGACTAGAAAAAAGCCTATCGTAAGTTCAAAACGGGGGTCTTTCAGAAAGGACGGAGCGAAACCTGATTTTGATTTCTTTTTCTTTTTCTCCTTCTCCTTTTCTTTTTCCTTTTCCTTTTCGGGTTCCCGAAAAGTATTCGTCCTGTATGTGTTTTCTGCCATTGGTGAAAGCCACCAAAAATACGGAATTATTGCACTCCGTAACCTTCGTTCAGACCGACTTCAGAATCTTTTTGACCAGACCGGGACCTTCATAAATAAATCCGGTGTAGAGTTGAATCAAGGTAGCTCCTGCCTTGAATTTTTCCCTGGCATCCGCGGCAGTTAAAATTCCTCCTACCCCGATGATGGGGTAATCGGGACCTAGCTTCTGCCGAAGCCAACGGATAACTTCGGTAGATCGATCTTTTAAAGGTGCGCCGCTTAGTCCACCCGCACCTATAGCCTGAATGGTCGTTGTTTCTGTGGTAAGCTTGGATCGATCTACGGTGGTATTTGTAGCAATTACACCATCTGTTTTAGTGGACAGAAGGATATCGACAATATCTTCCAGTTGTTGTTCAGTGAGATCCGGTGCAATTTTTAGCAGGACTGGTTTGGGTTTTGGAGAGTTGGCGCTTAAGCTTTTTACTCCAGAGAGCAACTGACGCAATGGTTCTTTTTCCTGAAGTTCTCTTAAACCTGGGGTATTTGGCGAGCTGACGTTAACCACAAAATAATCCACAACAGGGTCAAGAATCCGATAGCATTCTTTATAGTCTTCAAATGCTAGCTCATTTGGCGTCACTTTATTTTTACCAATATTTCCACCGATGATAATTTTTGACTTTCGGTTGGAAAGACGTTGCGCGGCAGCTGCTGCACCTTGATTATTGAAGCCCATCCGGTTGATGATGGCTTTATCTTTTGGTAGACGGAATAAGCGCGGCTGGTCGTTCCCAGCTTGAGGTTTTGGAGTAACTGTACCGATTTCAATAAATCCAAATCCAAAATTAGCAAACTCATCTGTGGCCAGTGCATCCTTATCAAATCCAGCGGCAAGTCCAACGGGATTGGGAAAATGAATGCCAAAAACCTGACGACTGAGTCGTTGATCCTCACGGCTGTACATCCAACGGAATAGCTGGGCTACTCCCGGAATACGCTGGAGGATAACGATGGCCTTAAAGGTAAAATGATGAATTTTCTCCGGGTCGAATAAAAAAAGGAGTGGTCGAATCAGGAGCCGGTACATCAGGATTTACGCTTCTTTTTTGGGGTGACTGCAAATTTTTTAAATCCTTTTGAGACGACTTGCTCAATGTTGTTTCGCGGGTCGGGCAGATTGGTGCTTACGGTGCTGTTGACCCTCCAAACCAAAACACCGGTGGCGCTATCGTTGATATCGATTACCAGGCTACCCTGATCAAAGTCTCTGGAGAAATTAGCTCCTACCTGGCCTGGTGTAGCACCGAGCGGACCAAGGCGCTGCAATTCGGAGTGGTGGAAACTTCCTGCCAGATAAGTGACTACGAGTGTTCCTGCTGCATCATTGCGTGAAATCCCTTTAATGGTCATTTCCCGATCAATCGTTTCTCGAATGATCTTATCAAGTGATGCATCACTAATTTTTTTGTCCTCCTTATGGGTAACGATTTCACTTTTGCCAAAACGATAGGTTTTGTGGGTGGCCCAATCAACATTTTTTCCGGGCTCTACCTGAATGTCCTGAGCTACCGAAGGTACGGTGAGGATGCAGATTACGATGATTAAAAGACGCATGTTCAAAGTTATCAATTTTGATTCACCTGACCCTTTAAATGAGCCGTCGGCTGATTAATTTAAGGTCCTATTTCCTAAACCTATGGTGTTGAAGGCTCTTCGGCTTGTGTATATTGTTTGGGCGACACTCGTTTTTTCCGGGTTCATGCTGTTATTTCTGCCCTTTATTTTAATTCCACCCTTTTTTGGTAGCCGTG
>JBMSPY010000085.1:0-8220 GCA_049423005.1 Cyclobacteriaceae bacterium | reverse complement strand
TCCATACCGGTGCAGGAGCATCCTTGAGGTAGTGATCAAAGAACTGCATCATTCGGGTTTGAAAATCGATGCGATTCTCGCGTTTCAATGGCCAATGTGGCTCACCATTATAATTCAGCATCCAGGAAGGTTTTCCCAAACGTCGTAAGGCCAGATACATTTCAATTCCCTGATACCACGGCACTGCGCCGTCAGCATCGTTGTGGAGCAACAACAAGGGCGTATTGATTTTATCGGCATCAAAGATCGGTGAGTTCTCCAGATACAATTCAGGTTTCTCCCAAAGCGTTGCACCCAAGCGACTCTGATCTTTTTCATATTGAAACATGCGCGCCAATCCACTCTCCCATCGAATTCCACCATATGCACTAACCATATTGGCTACGATGGCACCAGCTTCTGCAGCACGGAACATGTTCGTCTTGGTCACCATATAAGCCACCTGATATCCGCCCCAACTGTGGCCTTGAACTCCAATGCGCTTTTCATCAACAAATCCTTTTTCAATAAGCGCCTGTACACCAGAGGTAACATAGTCCAATGCACTTGGTCCCGGATAGCCAACGCGATAATGAACATCAGGGACAAAAACTACGTAGCCGTTACTGACATACATGGTTTTGTTAATCGTGGATCGATGAGGGAAAGGTACGCTATGCAGATACAGATCATTACTGTTGCGTTCATAGAATGTAACCATCATCGGATATTTCTTGGCGGGATCAAATCCATCCGGCTTGTAGAGCAATCCTTGAACAACTCTTCCATCAGGCGCTTTCCAGGAAACGGGTTCAGCGGTTCCCCAACGATAACGCGTCCACTGCGGGTTGGCTTCTGATATTTTTTGAGCAGAGGAAAAGTTTAATCCCGAAACCCATACATCTGGAAATTCTCTGAAGGTTTCACGGGTAAACAAATACTGATCGGTTTTGGTTGCCTTCGCAAGACCGGCATAGCGCGCAGGACCAAAGATTACATCGGTACGTTTAAGATTTTTCAGACTAAGACGCGCGTAACCAGATTCTTTAGTAATCTCATCAAATACAGAAATAAAAATTGTTTCTGCAGGTGCAATAGCACGCTGATCCGGATCAAGTTTGACGTAACGGTAAACGCGTCGCATGCTTCTTCCGTTGGTAAGATTTACTGCAGGCGTCACGCCTGTCGGATCAAACGACCAGATATCGTATCGGTCGTAAACGAGAATACGAGCGTCGGCTTGTATCCAGCCGGCAACACCATACGGATCAGGATCGTTCGGATGATCATCCTCTTCATCTGCAAAAGAAACGCGTGCAGCCGGCTTGAGTCGGGTAATTTTTCCATCGGATACCTGATAGGTGTACCAGCTTGTGTCTTGACTATTATACCAGAGAACAAATTTGGCGTCAGGAGACAACGAAGGCCTCCATTGAATTTTACTCGTAACCTGTTTCCGGAGACCGGTCTTCAGATCATGAATCCAGGAGTCCTGAAGTACACGTGTATCCCAGGTGATCATTTTTCGGTAAGGGACATCTGTGCTGAGCAGCACTACATTCGCATTCCCTTCATCACCAGTCTCAGCGAAAGGAATTTCAGGAGAAGCGAGAACCTTTACTTTTCGTGCAGGATCTTTCAAATCAATTACAGAGAGAAAATTTTTCTTCTTCTCCCTATCCAATAAAACCTTTTGCTGAGGGTAGATGTATTCATCTTCGGTATTCCACACTTCAACCTGAACAATTTCTTCAGGTAGCAGCGTTGTATCCGCTACAGCAGGAAATTCCGAGACGCCGAAAAACAGACGCTCACCATTTTTTGAAAAAAGTGGCGTATAGTGTTCACTGACCAATCTGTCTGCAGGAATTTTTCCGGCAGATTCAATTTCAAGATCAACGGCTTTTTCCTGGCCCGCAGCCCAATGAAACAATTTCCAGTGACGCACGAGAGCTTTTGTTGTATCGGAATCAACCAGAAATGAAGCCTGATCCGCTGAGTCATTTATCGCGAGGCCTTTGTGCTTGAACTTACTTTTTCCGGTGTACAGCGCGGTGGTTACTCCAGTGCTCAGATCATGGCGGTACACGCCGGCTTTCATGGTGGAGTCGTTGCCGGATGTTGCAAACAGTACCGCTTGTCCGAATTTAGAGAGTTGGTAATCGCGGACATAGCCAAAAGATTTTTCTGTGCCATCAGCAAGCTTACGGATGATCAGGGTAAAACCATTTTCGTCATTATTCTTTTTGATCTTCTTTTTAGAACCATTGCCTTTCACCTCGACCGCCTCCATTTGGTAGGCCAGCCATCCTCCAGAGCGTGCCGGCAGACGAAAAGATTTTACATCCGCAATTTTTACCGTTGAGCGGTTGAGGAAGGTGTAAATGCCAAGACCATCTTTAGGTAGCTCTTCTTTCTTCTTTTTCTGGCGACGCAATTCTTTGACAACATTCGGATCAGGCTTGATTTTAAAAACAGCGTGTGCCCCATCATAACTCATCATCAGGTCAGCAGCATACCTGGCCGAATCAATCGTGCCCGTTTTCAGATTTCTGAATAAGGCTACACCATTACCGTACTGCTGTGTTAATAAATAGGAAGCCTGCATTCCATCCGGAGAAATGGCTTTATACGTAATGTCCATCCATTGATCATAGTCCGCGTGCGTCAAGGATTTTTTGGATCCGTCCTGAGCAGCGGCCACTTGAAACAGACATACCGCCAGAATGAAAAATAAATTTTTCAACATGAAGTGAGGATTATGTGGTTCTAAATTCTATTCCCAGCTCCACTGTCCTCGTGGAGTTTTTACAGTCACTTTTTTCGTCGCCGAGCGCTCTACCCGTCCAATAATCTGCGCATCGATGCCAAACGATTTTGATATCGCCATTACTTCTTCCGCAGATGCCGCCGGAAGATATACTTCCATCCGGTGACCCATGTTGAATACCTTATACATCTCTTTAAAATCTGTACCGGTAATCTGATGAATCATATTGAACAGCGGAGGGATCTCAAACAAATTGTCCTTAATCACATGAAGGCCATTGATGAAATGCAGCACTTTGGTCTGCGCACCGCCACTACAATGCACAATTCCGTGAATGTGCTTACGAAGATTTTTCAAAACCTGAACCAACACAGGCGCATACGTACGTGTAGGCGACAATACCAATTGACCAACATTAACCGGTGCACCAGGAAGACGATCCGTAACCAGATGACGACCACTGTAAATTAGATCAACGGGAACTTCCGGATCATAACTTTCAGGATATTTTTCCCGATACACCGAAGCGAACACATCGTGTCGTGCAGAAGTAAGTCCATTGCTACCCATCCCTCCATTATAGGAAGACTCATACGTGGCTTGCCCATAAGAACATAAACCAACTACCACATCTCCTTCCGCAATTCTGGAGTTGTCAATTACCTCTTCCCGACGCATGCGGGCCACAACTGTACTGTCAACAATAATGGTCCGAACAAGGTCTCCAACATCTGCTGTTTCACCACCGGTACTTCGAATGTCAAATCCATTATTTCTCAGCAATTCCAATGTCTCTTCCGTTCCTTCGATAATGGCACTGATGACTTCACCTGGAATTCTATTTTTGTTGCGCCCAATTGTTGATGAAAGTAGCACAGGACCTGTTGCGCCTACGCACAACAAATCGTCAGTATTCATGATCACAGCATCTTGCGCAATTCCTTTCCACACATTTAAATCACCCGTCTCTTTCCAATAGACATAAGCCAATGATGATTTAGTGCCAGCGCCGTCGGCATGCATAATGGAGCACCACTCTTTATCGCCGGTGAGCAGATCAGGAACAATCTTACAGAATGCTTTTGGAAACAGTCCCTTATCCAGTTGCCGGATGGCCTGGTGGACATCCTCTTTAGAGGCAGAGACGCCGCGTTGAGCGTAGCGATCGTTACTCACTGATCTTTCAAATTGAGCTACAAAAGTGAGGAAATAAATTCACCTGCCGATCTTCCTTTACACCGAAAAATGCCTGGAAATCTCCCAAACAACAATTCCTACACATACCGAAATGTTCAGGGAGTGCTTGGTGCCGGATTGCGGAATCTCAATAGCCTGATCGGCCAGTTCAATTACGGGCTCGCTTACCCCATGAACCTCATTTCCAAAGACCAAACAGAGCTTTTCGGTTGAAACAGAAAAATCGCGCAGACTGGTACTGTCGGTAGTTTGTTCTATAACCAAAATCCGATAGCCGCTGGCCTTTAGGCGCTGAACAGCCTCTTCAGGCTTTTCAACATATTCCCATTCGACCGAATCGGTTGCTCCAAGCGCTGTTTTTTCAATTTCGCGATGAGGGGGCGTTCCGGTAAAACCGGTTAAAAAGATCTTTTCAATCCGAAATGCATCGGCTGTCCGAAAGGCAGAGCCAACGTTGTGCAGACTGCGTACATTATCCAGAACAATCGTTACGGGGATCTTAGTGGCCGACTTAAATGCCGGCACATCCAAACGACCCAGTTCAGACATGGAAAGCTTTTTCATCCGACTGCAAAGATGGATAAGAATTCAACACCCTTTTTCCTTATCGTAATTCTTTCCAACTTAATGGACCCCAAACCGAGACTATGCAACTGTTTGAAACCCTCGACTGGATTGTCATCGCTCTTTACTTTGCCGTGATTGCCGGCATTTCCATTTGGTCCATGCGGCGCAAAAAAGATTCGGCTAGTGAATATTTTTTAGCTGGCCGTAATATCGGCTGGTTTGTCATTGGCGCCTCCATACTGGCTTCTAATGTTGGATCAGAACATGTGGTGGGTCTGGCCGGAACCGCTGCCAGCTCTGGTTTGGTTATGGGCCACTACGAATTGCATTCCTGGATTGTGCTCCTCCTGGGTTGGGTGTTCATTCCATTTTACATTCGCAGTTCGGTATTTACGATGCCCGAATTTCTGGAGCGACGGTTCGGATCCAATGCGCGCTGGTTTCTTTCGATCGTTTCACTTCTGAGTTATGTGCTCACTAAAGTTTCCGTAACCGTTTATGCCGGAGCGGTTGTGATCGCAGCCTTTATGGGTTTTGACTTCTGGACCAGTGCCTTGGTGCTGGTTGTTCTCACCGGTCTGTACACAGTCGTCGGCGGTATGCGTGCTGTGGCCTACACCGAGGCCATTCAAGCGATAGTCTTATTGTCAGGATCCGTGCTGCTTACCATTATCGGATTGAATGAGTTGGGCGGTTGGAACAACATGATCGCGGTAACGCCTAAGGAAAAACTAAACATGTTTCCTTCACTCAACGATCCTAATTATCCATGGGCCGGAATATTATTTGCATCACCAATTGTCGGATTGTGGTATTGGTGCACCGATCAGTACATTGTGCAGCGCTGTCTAACCGCGAAGTCAGAGCAGGCGGCGCGGCGAGGAACCATATTCGCAGCCTACTTAAAACTTTTTCCATTTTTCATTTTCATGATTCCCGGTCTGATCGCTACAGCGCTGGCGGCAAACGGAAAACTGCAATTGACTAGTGCTGATCAAGCTTTTCCTGTTCTGGTTCAGACGCTAATGCCGGTCGGACTCAGAGGTTTACTGGCCGGTGGATTACTCGCAGCCCTGATGAGCTCACTCGCCTCTGTCTTCAACTCCTGTTCAACGCTGTTCACAATGGACATTTACCGAAAACTTAAACCGGAAACATCCGATCGCGGTTTGGTAACCGTAGGAAGATTAGCGACTGCGGTAGTTGTTGTCCTCGGAATTTTATGGATCCCAGTTATGAGCGGAATCTCGGGAGTGCTTTATCAGTATTTACAAAGTGTGCAGTCTTATCTGGCTCCACCGATTGCTGCCGTTTTTCTTTTAGGCATTTTTTTCCGGCGCATCAACGCTAAAGGTGCGATGGTTACGCTAACGGCAGGATTTGGAGTTGGATTGCTGCGGATTATCCTTGAGCTTCAAAAAGATTCGCTTTCAGGTTGGTTGCATTCATTTGCCACACTGAACTTTCTTTATTTCTGCATCCTGCTGTTTGCAATCAGCATCGTTGTTTTGGTGGGTGTGAGTCTGATGACAGAGCCGCCTTCCGAGAAACAGTTGGCTGGATTGACCTTTGGTACCATCAGCGACTACGAACGGGAGAAAACGAGAAGCAGCTGGTCTGTAACCGATGTGCTGTTATCGATTATGGTAGTTGTAATTATTATAAGTGTGTTTGTGTATTTCTCACCACTCGGTGTGGGTGGCTAGAAATCAGTCGATCACAATTTACCGGCAGCTTCAGCATCCAGCATCATCATTCCCTGCGGGAGTTCTTGCATAACACTGGCCGGTACATCCATGGTTACCGGTCCCTTCATTGCTTTGCGTACAATATCTGCTTTTGATGCACCAGAAGCGATTAGGATCACTTTACGTGTGGCCCGCAGATGTCCGAAGCCAAGCGTAATCCCTTTATCGAGACGCATAGCTGTTTGAAAATATTTTTGCCCGACCGACGCCGTGATTTCCTCCAACTCAGCTACATGAGCCCGAGCGTGGGGATCGCATCCTGGCTCATTGAATCCGATGTGGCCATTCATTCCAATACCAACGATCATCAGATCAATTCCTCCACGGGCATCAATGTAGTCGTCCATCTTTTTGCATTCTCCCGGCAGATCCGCCGACAGGCCATCAAATAAATGATAGCGATCCGACTTCATCGCCAGTGGCGTAAACAGCCGTTCCTGAAAATCGTTATGGCAACTTCCCGGAGTCTGTGGAGGAATACCAACCCATTCATCAAGACCAACAAAGTAAAACGAGCTGCCATCAGCTTTTCCTTGACGAATTTTATCGGTGAAAAATTCAGAGGTCATTTTAGGTGAATGCCCGGAAGCCATACAGAGCAAGGCATCCGGTTTTACCTTAAGCAGCTGAATAATCTCGTCCGATACCGCATTGGCCAGGCGAGCACTATTTTCAAATATCCGGGTCTCCATAGCAGTCTTTGTGTTGCTTTAAAAAAGTAATTTCAGTTTTTCAGCCGGATTTTCGGCTACCGCAAGTATAATATTGAGTAGGGACTACCAACAGAGGTTTCCGGATGATATCTTTGAGAAACTTCAGAAACCGGCATTAAAATGGAAATTGTTGTAATTGAGGATGATTCGATCTATGCCGAATTTGTCTGTAAGTCATTGGCTCAACCAGGCCGGACAATTCATCATTTCCCAGATGCCGAGTCAGCACTGATTTTTTTAAGTAATAAAAATCCGGAGGTGCTGATTATCGATTATAAACTACCGGGTATGTCCGGAATAGATTTCTTTCTTAAAATCAAAGATAAGATTCGCTTATCCTCGAATACCAAAGCCATTATGATGAGTGCACTCGATGATGGGAGAATGGTTTTAAACTTTATTCAAAAGGGCGTTCGAGATTACGTAATCAAAGATGAATACGTCATCGAATCACTTAATGCAATTCTGGAAGGTCGGGAAGAAGAAATGATGTTTTTTGGTACTTACTGAATGGGCTCGTGGCCTTTTGGAATAGCCTGGTTAATTTTTTCAGATCCTGCTTTACATTCTGCTTCAATCTTTTTCAAATATTCTGCCTGATCACCAGATAATTCAGGCGTTGTCATTTGAATGAGGCGACTCAATGCATAGATGCGATTGAGCGTCCCCTTGAGATCGTGCCTGATCGACGCTTTATTTTGTTCGTCCTGTTCAAAAGGTGTCAGTTCACTATCCTCCATAAATATCTATTTACTAATTTTTATTTCCTCTGTATGATCCATCGCTACCGATACTGGAAGCCCTCTTACCTGTCCATAAATTTTTCCCTGAAACCGAAGCGGATATTTTTTTCCTCCCAGGATGCCCATCAAGGCATTTCCCAATCCCAGATCCTTTAAAGAAACTTGCACTTCTATCGGTACGGTAAACTCAGCTTGTTTTACAATTTTCATTTGATGCTGTTGGTCAATCTTACCAACCGTCTTTCCATCAAAAGAAATATCTACCTCTGATCGCTTAAGTAGCATGGAAAAATTATTTGGATTGAAAAACGTGAGATCGGCGGCAATCTTCGGTCCATCCATTGAAAACCTTACGTTGGAAACTTTTCGAAATTCCACCTGCTCAACCTGTGTACAGGAAGTCATAAGTAGAATAAGGAAAAGAATACCGGGTAAGGCGCGCTTCATAATCATTAAATTTGCAGCAGGATGACGCAAGTTCAAAATCATTTTGAAAATATCGC
>JBMSPY010000084.1:0-8333 GCA_049423005.1 Cyclobacteriaceae bacterium | reverse complement strand
CATTCCTGGTTTTCGAACAAGCCAGCTAACCTGGTGACCTTGCTTCTGAAACAATCCTGTCAATCGTTTTCCAATTAATCCACTGCCACCTGTTATGAGAATTTCCATAATGAACTGTTATACTGTTTTTATGTTGCTGACGCAGGTCAGAAATTAGGTGTAACTTTCAGGCACACCATTTGCACTGCCCAACCCAAAATTATTCAAAGATGATATGAAAGCCACTTTATCTTTCCTGTTGATTTTCTCTTTTGTAGTGTCTTACGCACAAAAGGTTACCATAACCAAAGATTCCCGTCAAATTAAAGGGGGGGATGCTCAAGGATATGCTACCGAGCTAACCGGATCTTCGGATGCCGTTTCGCAAGCCTTGAATAAATTCCTTAAGGATTATGGAAAAACGCGTTCCTCAGCAGGAATAATCACTATTACCTCTCCCGTTTTAGGCGGAACTACTTATGAAAAAAATGCTGCCTATGCGGTTGTAAAAGGTGATGCTATGAAAGCCACTGCCTGGATCGGACTTAGTCCATCTGAATGGCCAGATAATAATATCGACGTCCTGGTTGATCGAATCAAAGACATGATCTACCAGTTTGGTGTAAAGTTTTACCGGGATCAGATTCAGCAGGAAATCGATCAGACCCAACAGGCCATTGACGCCACCGACAGAAAGTTGCAACGATTGATGGGTCAGAATAAAGACTTGAATACCAAACTACTTTCTAACGAGCAAGAAAAAATTCGACTTGAAAAGTCTCTGGATGACAATAAAAACGAACACGTCATTTTGTTACAAAAAATTGAGGCTAATAAAAATTCTCAAGACTCCGTAACTAATGCCATCGTTCAAATCCGAAAAGTTCTTGACGCTCAAAAAGAGCGTCAGCAAAAAGTGAATTAAATCAGACTACTTACTAATCGGAACTTTATTCAAAATAGCTTTGATGATGTCTTTTGTTGTGACGTTATCGGCCTCAGCCTCATAGTTCAACAAAACACGGTGGTTCATGACATCAAGAGCCACCTCTTTAATATCTTCAGGCAGCACATAATCTCTTCCCTGCAAATAGGCAGCAGCTTTTGCGGTAAGATTCAGATTGATGGATGCGCGTGGGGAAGCGCCAAACTGAATATACTGAGCTTCTTTTTCTAGTTTGTAGTCTTTTGGTTGACGAGAAGCCGTTACCAATTCTATGATATAACGTTCCAGTGACTCAGAGATTTTTACTTTGTTTACTTCTGCACGAATGGCAAAAATATCTTCCTTCGTCAACACCTGATTCACTGCATAATCAAACTGCATATTGGAAATGCGGCGCATAATTTCAAGCTCCTGATCTTTTGAAGGATAATCCACGAAAACCTTCATCATAAAACGATCCACCTGCGCTTCAGGCAATTGATAGGTGCCCTCGTTTTCTACAGGATTCTGTGTGGCCATGACCAAAAAAGGTTTATCCAGTTGAAAGGTGGTCTCACCAATAGTGACTTGCTTTTCCTGCATCGCTTCCAGTAAAGCCGATTGCACTTTAGCCGGAGAACGGTTGATCTCATCAGCCAGAACGATGTTTGCGAAAATTGGCCCTTTCTTTACCAGAAAATTTCCTTCCTTCTGATTGTAGATCATTGTTCCGATCAAATCGGATGGCAGCAAATCAGGCGTAAACTGAATTCGGGAAAAATCAAGATGTAAAACCCTGGCCAGCGTACTAATGGTAAGTGTTTTGGCAAGCCCTGGCACACCTTCCAATAAAATATGACCATTGGTAAACAGACCAATGAGCAATCGGTTCACCATATATTCCTGACCAACTACCACCTTACCTACTTCCTTAAATACCTGGTTGATTTTGTCGTGGTGAGCTGTCTGCGTTTCTTGTGTTCCCATATGCTGTTCGAAAAAATAAAGCCCGCAATAATACTAAAAAACCAAAGTACAGAGGTTAAAATCAGGACAACAGGAGTGTTATGAGTTCTTCAAAGTTTCTTTTGAGCAGCTCTTGAATGCGGTCTGCACGTTGCGGGTGGTAATTGCGCTCCGCATCGTCCATATAATTAACCTTACTCATTTCAAGCTGCAAGGCATGACACTGCTCCAGTGGCTTTCCATAATGCCGGGTGATGTAGCCTCCCTTAAACGGATGATTGTGTGATACGGCTCTTGCCTCCCCTTCCAGATTGCGTAGGGTGATCTCCGTGAGTCCTGGTGATGCAGAAGTCCCGTCGGCGTCTCCCAATATCAGATCAGGAAAAGGCTCTTTGCGAATGGACGGCACAAACCGACGAATGGAATGGCAGTCCCACAACAATACTTTTCCAAATTGATTCTGAAGTTCTTTCAGGGTTTGACGGATCTGATCGTGGTAGGGATGATAGTACATACGCTTTCGTCGTTCTACTTCAGACTCATCAATCGAGGTGCGGGCATCGTTATAAATCGGATCACCCAGAAAGTCAGTTACAGGACACAATCCGGTAATAACACGTCCATCTGTATACAGTGGCTGATTATCGGGTGTGCGGTTAAGATCAATAACCCATCGGCTGTAACGGGCCGAAAGTAAGGTGATGCCCATAGCTGGTGCAAAATCATACAGCCGATCGACAAACCAATCGGTATCGTCAAGCTGAGCAATTTTTTCAGGGATAAATTCCTCCTGAAGATCTTCTGGAATGCGTGTTCCGCAATGAGGAACACTCAGCAGTATCGGAACACTCCCTTCAGTAGGTCTGGTGAGAGAAAAAACTTCAGACATTTTAATTCTTCTTTCCCTGCTTTTTAGAAGGAGATGAAGCGGGAGTTATTTTGCGCGGCAAGGTTCGGCTGGTGTCTCCTTGTTGCAAACTTTTTTTCAAAGCCATGATGCGTCGGTACGACTCTTCGATTCGTTCTTTAGGAATTATACCACGGTCCACATAATCACGAATGATTTTATGAACGCGATCAACCGTGCGCTCCTCTGAACCCTGGATGTTATTGGAGAAGCACATAACGTCTACTCCGGCTGTAACTGCGAGTCGAACCGCTTCTTCAAGTCCAAAATATTTTGTAATGGCGTGCATCTGCATGTCATCCGTGAATACCACACCATCAAATCCGATTTTTTTGCGCAGCAAGCTATCGATCACACGTTTAGATAGGGTGCCTGGTAATCCTTTGGGATCAATGTTTCTATTAACAATATGCGAAGTCATGACAGCATCGGTATATCCTGCGGCAAGTAAATCTTTGTAGGGTTTGATTTCCGTCTCACTCCAGGTATCCGTAACATCAGCAACACCAAAATGAGTGTCGGCAGAAGAGCTGCCGTGTCCCGGAAAATGCTTGAGCGAAGTCAGTATATTGTGTTTACGGTGTTCACGAATAACCTCCTTGGCAAACATCACCACGCTGTCGGCGTTTTTGGAGTACGAGCGCTCCACCTTTACGATAACGGTATTGGTTGGATTAACAGCCAGGTCAACACACGGGGCAAAGTTTACATTGAATCCAAGTCCCGCCAATGTTCCAGCGGTAGCATCGGCATAAAAACGAGCTGTATCTAATGAACCAGTTTTTCCGATATAAGCAGCCGAGACCGATCGCGTAAATCCATATTTTTCTTTTAGTCGGTTTACCTTTCCACCTTCCTGGTCAATTCCGATCAATAATGGAACAGGTGCCGCCTGCTGATAGGCCCAGGTTAATTTTTTCAGTCCCGCAAACGAATTGGTCTTGGGAATATTTTTTTCAAAAAAGATCACAGCGCCAACCTTTCCGGCTTTGATCTCATTCAGCACCGCTGAATCAACTTCAGCTTTAGGAAAGCCGATCATAATCATTTGACCGATTTTGAAATCAAGGCTATCGCGTTGAGCACAAGAAGTAAAAGAAAAAAAGAAAAAGGTTAGCGGAAGCAAAATAATCTTAACCGAAGTTGGTCTGCTCATTCTAATAGTGTTCATGGATATACGTAAGTATGCGTTCAAGTTCATCGCGCACCTTGCGCGCCGAAACCGTAAAGTTAGCGTTCATTGAGCTAAAGATTAACAATCGGTCTTTATTCGTAAACAAATAGCCGCTCAGGCTATAGTTGTTGCTCAGGGTTCCTGTTTTTCCAAAGACAAATGGCCTGGTGGAAGTACTCATTGATTGAAGTGTGCCGTTACGCCCGGAAGCAGCCAGTAATGGCAAAAGTTGCTCGAGCGTTCGTTTAGTTAGGATCTTCTTCCATACCTCCACAACAGCCAGTGGTGTGATCTGATTGTAGCGCGAAAGTCCAGATCCGTCAACCCAAATTGGTTTTTGCGGAAGTTGAGCCAATTCATGTTGAAGGATTCGTTGAATCGCTGCTTCTGCATTTAGCGAATCCGAAAGCCGATCGGCAACCATCATTAAAAGTTGTTCGGCAATACCATTGTCACTTTTTTGCATCATAGTCTTGTACAGACTATCCGATGGTGTAGCGTAAAACTTGTTTTCTGTCGGAATGGGTTTACTCAACACGATCACTGACTTTTTCAGTGTATCGGAAAGTAAGCGAGCCGCACGATCCAATGAAGTCAGAAATGGTATTCTCCGGACAGTTGAGGGGGTTGTCTGCGCAGAAGCATAAAAGTGATTATCGCTCTGCTTCCGCCAATAAGGATTCGATTCGGATTTCTGTGAAATTGAATCCTTGAAATACGCTGGCATCACCTTCCATGAAGGATTTTGGTTTTGAATGGTTAACAGATTTCCATAGATCGGAAATTCAGATCGTTCGGGTTGATACCCCTGATCGTAATCATCCCAGGCCCAGCCCGGACCAAGTTTTTCAGGTGTAGGAATACGCGGGCTCAAATAGATCTGACCCGGAAAGGATTTCAGAAAATTCAGTGCATGTGGCGTAGTGTATGTTCCTGAATACAGGAACGAAGGATCTCCTGAACCAGAAATAATAAGTGAATCTGCGGTCTTTCGGTAATAAAAGGCAGGCACTGAATCGCCGAGCACAGATAAACCGGCAAAAAGGGTGAGTATTTTGGTGTTGGAGGCAGGTGTAAAATATTTCTCCCCATTTACATTGACCAAAAGTTTTCCGTCATGCGGATCGACAAGGACAAAGGCACTGTGATGGGCAAATTTGGAAGAAAGATCGTTGACCTGCTTCGTTACATGGCGCGCCGGACTACACGAGAATTGACCGACCAAAAGCACTAAGCTGGCCAGATAAAAAAAACCTGACTTTATATAATCAGGCGTTGAGGTACCGCTCCCGAAGAACATTACGGTGATGCGTTTCATGTCCGGCGATAATAAACCCAAGAGCAATTACAGAAAGTTCATTCTCTCCTACCTTCCCTTTTCGGGTCAACATTTCAGAAGTGAATCCTTCATACAGATCAATTGTTGAAAGTCGAAGATGATGCATTTCATCTGCAATTTTTCGAAGACTGCGGCCGGAAGCATTGGCTTGCGGTGCGTAGGTGTTTTCATCGAAAGGTGCCAGCGGCGTGTGGTCATTCCGGGAAAAGCGCAAAGCCCGGTAAGCAAAAATGCGCTCGGCATCAATTACATGGCACAGTAATTCTCGAATCGACCACTTTCCATCTGCATAACGATGATCGGCAAGACGCTCGGGAATCGAATGAGCAGCCTCAAGCATACGGTAGCCGGAAATGCGCAGCGCAGAAACCACATCGGGTTGCTCAATCTGTTTCACATAATTTTTATAGAAGTGGGGAACAGTCTCAAGATTTAAAAACATAGCTAAAAAATTATTCCTGAAGGTACTGAATAAAACCATCAACTAATCCTACTCCAATTCATGCGCGTGTTCTTCATGCTGCGAAGATGTGCTAAAGTCATACGATTTTCTGCTTTGATGAGATCTGGATCCGCCTTCAATAAATCAACAGCCGCATCCCGGGCCACTTTCAAAATTTCTCCATCTTTTCCAAGATCGGCAATCTTTAAATCAAGCAACCCGCTCTGTTGCGTTCCCATCAGATCGCCAGGACCCCTAAGTTTTAAGTCTGTTTCGGCAACCTCAAAGCCATTATTGGTCCGCACCATTGTTTCCATTCTTAATCTGGCTTCAGCGCTCAGCTTCACATCGGTCATCAAAATGCAGTACGATTGTTCTCCGCCACGGCCAACACGACCGCGAAGCTGATGGAGTTGAGAAAGTCCAAACCGCTCAGCATTTTCAATGACCATAACCGTGGCATTGGGAATATCCACACCGACCTCAATTACGGTTGTAGCCACCATAATCGATGTCTCTCCTTTTTTGAATCGATTCATCTCAAACTCTTTGGCCTCCGAATCCATTTTACCATGCAGGATGCTGATGGCTGCATCGGGAAAAGCACGGCTGATACTTTCGTAACCGTCCATGAGATGTTTAAGATCCAATTTTTCGGACTCTTCGATAAGTGGGTACACCACATACACCTGTCTGCCCTGGCTTATTTGAGCCTTAAGAAAAGCCTGAACCTGCAAGCGATGGCCATCATAACGGTGTTCGGTGCGAATCGGTTTTCTTCCTTTTGGCAATTCATCAATCACCGAAACATCGAGATCGCCATACAACGTCATGGCCAGGGTACGTGGAATGGGAGTAGCGGTCATCACCAGCACATGCGGAAGTACATCATCATTTTTTTTCCACAATCTGGATCGTTGCGCCACTCCAAATCGGTGCTGCTCATCGATAACGGCCAGTCCAAGTTGGTTGAACCGAACCTCTTCTTCCAATAAAGCGTGCGTGCCTACTAAAATTTTTAAAGAACCATCTTGTAAGCGCCCGTGAATGGGTTTTCGCTCTGACTTTTTGGTTGAGCCTGTCAACAAAGAAATGGAGATATTCATGGCCTCAGCAAACCGTCTCAATCCCTGATAATGTTGCTGTGCCAGAATTTCAGTTGGTGCCATTAATGCGGCCTGTGTTCCTCCTCCTATCGCAACGAGCATGGAAATAAATCCTACAATTGTTTTGCCACTTCCTACATCGCCTTGAAGTAACCGATTCATTTGAGTTCCGGACTTCATGTCGGAATAAATTTCCTTGATAACTTTTTTCTGTGCGTTGGTGAGCGGAAAGGGCAGGTGGTTGTGGTAAAATTCCGTTAAGAGCGCAGCATCTTTAAAAACAATTCCTTTCGAGCGTTGCTCACGTATGAGTTTTAGTTTGATCAGCTGAAGCTGAATGAAAAACAATTCTTCAAATTTGAGTCGGCTCTGCGCGCGCAACAGTTCATCGGTATTTTTCGGAAAATGAATCACGCGTAGCGCCTCTGATTTAGGAAGCAGTTTAAATTTTCCCAGAATCGACTCCGGCAGATTTTCCTGAAACGTTCCTGCTCCCTGACGTAGTACTTCTTGTTGAAGCTTAAAAAAGAATTTACTGTCGAGGTAACGTGCGCGAAGTTTTTCGGTAACCGAATAGACCGGTTGCAAGTGATTACCTTTTTTGCCGGCATCGGTGATTGGTTCAAGTTCAGGGTGTGCCACTGAGATGCTCTTTCCGTATCGGGCGGGTTTCCCAAACAGCACGTATTCCGTACCGGGCTTGAGCCGGTCCATGGTCCATTTTATTCCCTGAAACCAAACCAGATCGATCGAACCGGTAGCATCAGAAAAACTAGAGACAAGTCTCTTTTTTGGACCAGCCCCAGCCATGGAAAAGATTCCAAGTTTTCCAATTAGCTGGATATAGGGGAAAGACTCATCGATTTCGGCGATTTTGTAGAACCGGGTCCGATCTTCATAACGGAAGGGGTAGTGGGCAACAAGATCCCCAATTGTGCGTATTCCAAGCTCCGCCCCACGCCTTTAAGAAATTCGATCGGGGTTTCTGAAAAATTGGTAATAACCTCTAAATTTGGACTAAAATACGGGTGATCAGCTCCTCAGGCAAGGAACCCGAAAAAATCAAATGGAAGCTTCGCTCGACAAATTGTTGGAAAAGATGACCAAGCAAACCCTCACTGAGGAGGAGTTGGCGTTGCTTGAAGAAAAGGCGAATAAGTTTTCCAATCTGGATAAGTTAGTAGAAGCGCGCCAGGAATGGCGTGAGGCCATGCGCAAATTCATGGATGCGCAGGAAGAGGGAAAATAATTTTCAGTTTTCGGTTTTCAATTTTCAGTTGGGCGTGTTCGCGCCATTCTGATTTTATCTTTTGTTTACTGAGAAGAACCTTAGCAGTAATTTCAACTGTATGGTAAGCTTCTCTGTTCACTTCAGTGTTTAAATTTTATAACACAGAGAACGCAGAGGAAGATTATGGATAGTTTAATGATTACCGAAATACATCTCCACTGCAAAGTCCGATCACAGAGAAAAATTGTGAAATCAAATTCTTGA
>JBMSPY010000083.1:0-8369 GCA_049423005.1 Cyclobacteriaceae bacterium | reverse complement strand
ATCATAGTTGATGTTCACAAATTTGAACATATCCAGATTGGCCAGCTGCCGTTGGGTTAGGAACGATTCGGATCTGTTGAACAGGCTATCGGGATGGATAAAAATCCGTTGTGTAAGAAACTTCCTTCTGTAACGGTTATCAAAAAATTCAAACTTGATTCCACGATAGCTTCCTTTGTCACGAACTCCACCAAAATACTTTTCCATACCGACATCAGGAATCATACGAACAGAGTCAATTCTGAACTGTTTTAATTCATCAGGATCGGCTTCAATATTCATACGTAGATGAATACCGTTATTCTTACGGCCTACCGTATCTGCATCGAATGAAATTAATTGCCGACTGAAATTGAAGTATCCTTTATCACGTAACAGTAATTCAATTCGTTCGCGCTCTTTAACTAAAAGGTCTTGGTTAAAGTTTCTGCCCAATGAAAGATAACTCCCTTCTTCATGTTTTTTCAGTAATTCAGCGACCTCACCAGATGGACTCTCCAGGGAGATGCTGTCTACGATGTAAGCCTTACCAGGCTCGATTGTATAGGTTATGTCTACTTTTTTATCCTTTTCTTTATAGGATACTCTGGTTTTACTATGGAAGTAACCTCGGGCGAATAGGTAGTCTCGGAAGCGATCCATAGTAATTCGGATGGAAGCAGGATCAAATAGAGCCAATGGCTCCCCCCATCGCATAAAATCATTGCCATTTTCAATTTTATTATTTTGATGATCTACCTTCCTGCTAAGTTTGAACTGTTGATTGGTTAGGGCTCTAAGGTTGGCAGAGTCAATTTTTTTGCGGGCAAAACGTGCTTCAATTTTTTCCTTTTTCTTGATGAATTTCTCTTTATCGTACCTTTTTACTCCTGTATAATACATCCACACGAGGTGGCTACCCATAAATCCTAATAATTTTTGATTGGCCTTTCGGGCGTAGAGTGCTTCCAGTTCTGAAAGGTTAATTTCTTTTGGCGCTTTGATAACCTGGCGGTTCAGAATCCGCTCTTTTTCCTTAAGGTACCTGGTACTGTTGCAGGAAGCTAAGGACAGAATGAGGCAAAGGCAGGCAAATTCTCTAAATTTCCTGTTGAAAATCTTTGCCATGACGATAAAGTCGAAGGTCAAACGTATCAAATCCCTGCAATTAAAGAAATACCGCCAGCAAGAGCAATGTTTTGTGGTAGAGGGTTGGAAAGGAGTTGAAACTCTTTTGAGGTCCGATTTTGCGGTTGACCTGGTGGCGGCTACTCCCGCCTACATTAAACCTATTGAACATTTATTACGTGCGGAACGACGTGATTTGTCAGAGGGGCTCCATCAGGTTTCGCCAGAGGAACTGGCGCGAATGGGTAGTTTTCAGACCAATGATAGCGTTTTGGCTGTTGCACGAATGCGCGCGGAAAAGAGTGTCTCGGTCGGCGAAGGTCTGATTATGGTCTTGGATGATATCCGTGATCCTGGAAACATGGGTACCATAATACGCACAGCCGATTGGTTTGGTATTCGTCAGATTGTAGCTTCTGAAAACTCGGTTGATGTATACAATCCCAAAGTGATTAGTGCTACCATGGGAAGCTTTTGCACTGTACAGGTTGCTTACTTGAACCTCCTGCAGTTTTTTAAATCAGTCAACGTTCCTGTTTATGGTGCCTTTCTGGAAGGAAAATCGATTCGAGAGACTAAAATTCAATCGAATGGGATTGTCGTAATTGGCAATGAGTCTAACGGCATTTCATCTGATATCGCACCGTTCGTGACTGACCGTATCACTATTCCGGGATTTGGAACGGCTGAATCACTCAATGCTTCTGTAGCAGCGGGTATCTTTCTTTACGTCGCTACGCTGGGGCGGTAATCAACCGCCTACTGTATATGATTTTCCTTCTTCGGCAAGGAAGGTATTTGGAAATACAACCCGGGCTTCCTCCAATAGTTTTTCTGCGTCTTTATATCGCGCAGAGATATGGCCGATGAGTAGACGGTTGATGGTCGCTTGTTTGGCCAGTGTAGCTGCTTGCTCAGCTGTGCTGTGAAAGGTTTCTTTTGCGCGTTGGCTATCCGCAGTCAGAAAAGTAGCTTCATGGTAAACCAAATCACAATTTTTAATAATGACCGCTAGTTGGTCATGCGGTGCTGTGTCGCTGCAATAGGCATAAGATCTGCATTTGTGTGGAGGAAGGGTGTAGGTGGCGACATCAAAAAGAATTTCACCATTTTCATTTACCACATCCTTCCCTGATTTTAATTGAACGATGTGCTGCAGCAACATATCTTCTGGTAACACCTCTTTATTGATTCGGTAGGGACCACTTTTTTCTTTGAATAGGAATCCGGAGCAGGCTATTCGGTGGTTGAGTGGAATTGTACTTACGGTCAGTTCATCGTGATCCAAAATGCATTCATGTGTTCCCGGTGAAAGGTGATGGAAATGAATGGGGAAGCCAAGCACGGATTTAGCATGGCGAAGATGCAGAAGAATGATTTCATCCAATCCGGAGTGACTGTAGATGTGTAGTTCTTGTTTTCGCGCAGATAAGTGCATGCTGAATAACAATCCCATTAATCCGAGGTAATGATCGCCGTGCAAATGACTGATAAAAATATGACGGATGCGGTGGTGGCTAATTCCGAGTTGGAGTAGCTGCATTTGCACGCCTTCACCGGCATCGATTAAAAATCCCTGTTGATTGATTTGCAGATATTGCGCAGACGGAAATCTTCCTGGAACGGGTAACGCTCCGCCAGCGCCGAGTATGGTCAGTGAAAAAGGTGAGGACACGCTTTTACTCCTCGTCTCTAAGATCGCTTTCAATTTCGTGCATGAACACGGCATCAACTGCCTCTTCTGTAGAGTTCAGGATGTTTAGCACACTATCCAATTGTGAAATCTTTACCAGTTTTGCAGCGTGATCAGAGAGATGGATTAGAATAAAAATACCACCATCATCAGCTAGGATTCGGTTTCCTACCAACAGCGCACTAAGTCCGGAGGAATCGGTGTATTTGACTTCTTCAAGATCGAGGATAATGTTTCGTACACCCTCAGCATGAAGCGTTAATAGAGTTGATTTTAGCGAAGGAGCTATGGTTGAATCCAGTTTAGACTCATGCAATTTGAGTATGCTGTATTTCTCGGTTTTATCGATGGTGTACTTCATAGCTTCTTGATTTGGCTCTCAAATTTATCAAATTTGATTGGTTCAACTTGTTTTAGTTTTCCTTAAGCCAGGACTGTATGTTTTGGTGAATTCGAGCTTCCAGGTCCTCGTGGGTTAGCGGTTCAAGTGTGGTACCGGTTACTGCCGAATACAATTCACGGTAACGTGCGGCTATACCCTCTACAATCGGGTCAGTCATTTCTGGAACCTGTTGTCCTTCTTTACCCTGGAATCCATTTTCGATAAGCCATTGTCTCACAAATTCCTTAGACAATTGTTTCTGTGCTTCACCGGCCTTTTGCCGCTCATCATAGCCATCCTTATAAAAGTAACGGGAAGAGTCAGGTGTATGAACCTCATCGATTAATAAAATTTGTCCATTGTTTTTTCCAAATTCGTATTTGGTATCCACCAGGATCAGTCCTCTTTGTGCTGCAAGACCTTTGCCTAAATTGAAAAGAGTAAGCGCATATTTTTCCAGTTGCGTATAGTCCTGCTCTGAGACTAATCCCCGCCGTAAAATTTCTTCTCTGGATATGTCTTCATCATGACCAACGTGAGCTTTGGTTGTTGGGGTAATGATCGGCTGGGGGAGAGGATCGTTCTCTCTCAAGCCCTCTGGTAGAGCTACTCCACAAAGTATTCTTTTACCACTTCTGTATTCGCGCCAGGCATGACCGGCCAGATATCCACGTACTACCATTTCCACCGGAAAGGCTTGGCAGCGAATACCAATAGTTACGTTTGGATCGGGTGTTGCCATAACCCAGTTGGGGACTTCTGAGGCTGTAGCAGCTAAATTCAGCGCAGCGATCTGATTAAGCACACGGCCTTTGTCAGGAATGGCACGAGGTAATACAACGTCAAACGCTGAAATTCGGTCACTGGCCACCATTACCATCTTATCTCCAAAAAAGTAAACGTCCCTTACTTTTCCTCTGTAAAAACCAGTTTGTCCTGGGAAGTTGAAATTTGTTTCCTTAATGGCTTTCATGAATGGTAAAATGAAGCCTCAAAGTAAGTGGGTATAGGCTTAATTGTGAAGTCCGACGGAATATTTTAAATCAATTTTCAATCGGCTGTCCAGCCTTATAAAGGGTCGTTTTGACCACCTTTCCAGTCTCATCAAATTCTTTCCATTCGCCATGCTTTCGCGTGGCTGTATAATTACCTTGTTCCAGAACCGTTCCTGAAGGGAAATAGGAGGTAAAGGGTCCATGCATGCTACTGTTTCGGTATTCGCATTCCCACTCCATGGATCCTTCTTCTCTGAATTGCCTGACGGTACCCGTAATCAGGTTGAACTGATAGGTTTGTTCCAAGGCTTTTTTACCATTGGAATGATAGGTTGTTCTGGTTCCATGAAGTCTTCCATCCTGATAATATTCTATAATCGAAGGAACTTTTCCGTTGGACTGATAAAAAGTCCACTTTCCTTCAGGTTTGCCGTTTTTAAAACTTTTCTCTGAAACCAATAATCCTTCTGTGGAGTAATTCTGTTCTTTGACATCATTGCCCGAGCCGCTAACTACCTCTCGTGTTTCTATTTTGGAGTTGGGATGATACCGGAGATTTTCACCGGTCTTTTTACCGTCGCGGAATTGATAGCTGAACTGGACGATGCCATTAGGGTAATAACCAATATTTTTTCCGTGTAAACGTCCATTCAAAAATTGGCCTTCCTGCAGCAGATGCCCAAGTGAATCGTAGTTTTTAAATTCGGCTATAGTGCTGCCCTCTTTCATCTCTGAAATCATGGAGAGTTGCGTATTCATGTAGTACGTCTTGAAAAATTTGGTATTCACTCCATCGGTGAAATGTGCTTCGGAGGATAAGGATCCATTTGAATACCAGGTTTTAGCTACGCCATTTGGCTTTTTGTTTTTATAGGGTATTTCGGTTCGAGGCTTGCCGTTTGGGTAGAATTCTTTCACTACGCCCTCAGGTTTTCCCTGAAGGAAAAAGCTTTCACTTTTCACCGACCCAGAGGCAAAATAGGTTCGAATACTATCCTTTAGTTTATTGCTCGCGTATGCTGCTTTTTGGAGCAAACGGCCTTGCTCATCAAAAACTTCAACCGGACCTTCCCGAAGACCGTCTCTGTAGTTTAGTTTTCGAAGGAGTACGCCATTTTCGGAGTACTCCTTAAAAGTTCCCGAGCGCCGCCCATTCGCGAAAGTGCCTTCCGTTTCCAGGTTTCCATTTTCGTAGTATTTACGAAAAGCACCATTTAATGTCTGAGGATCATTTGTCAATACCTGGTACTCTTCTTTGAGTTTCGTCCGTAACGGATCGTGCCAGGTCCGAACAATCTTTTGTGCCTCTATGTGGAAATTGATCAGCGCAAAGATCAGTAAGACGATAGTTCGTCGTTTTTTAAAGCGCATGTATAGAAAACGGTTGGATCCTAAATTTATTTCAGGGAAGTCAGTTAATTACATCCGTTCAATAACCATGGCTGAAGCGCCGCCGCCGCCATTGCATATACCGGCTACCCCTATTTTGGCATTTTTTTGCTTCAATACATTCAATAAAGTGACCACGATACGCGCGCCTGACGCACCTAGAGGATGCCCGAGGGCTACAGCACCTCCATTGACATTAACTCTGGATGGGTCAAGATTCAGCATTTTCATATTGGCTAATGCCACCGCCGAAAAAGCTTCGTTGATTTCATAATATTCCACCTCGTTAGCCTGAATGCCAGCCATGCTCAACGCTTTAGGTATGGCCAGAGCTGGAGCTGTGGTAAACCACATCGGATCGTGTGCGGCATCCGCAAAGCCAGAGATTTTTGCCAGTGGTTTTAAGCCAAGTTGTTTTACGCGCTCACCCGACATTAATACAACGGCTGCAGCGCCATCGTTAATTGTAGAAGCATTAGCCGCGGTAACGGTCCCATCTTTTGTGAAGACTGGTTTTAAGCCTGGAATCTTATCGAAGCTGACGTTTTTGTACTCTTCATCTTCTTTGAAAACTGAAACTTCACCCTTTCTACCGATGATTTCTACTGGGGCAATTTCGTCTGCAAACAGACCTGATTTCCATGCTTTTTCTGCTCGTGTATACGATTCGATGGCATATCCATCCTGTTCTTCTCTTGAAATATTCATTTCCCGAGCCGTATTATCGGCGCAAACGCCCATCGCACATTCGTTGTAGACGTCTGTTAGTCCATCAAACGTGAGTCCATCTAAAATCTGTCCGTGTCCATAGCGGTAACCGTATCTGGCTTTGGGCAGGTAGTAGGGGATGAGCGACATATTTTCCATTCCACCAGCAAGGACGGTTTCATTTTGTCCGAGCATAATAGATTGTGCGCCCAACATCATGGCTTTCATTCCTGATGCACAGACTTTGTTAACCAACGTGCTGGGAACTTTATTTCCAAGTCCTGCCGCTATCGCGACCTGAGTTGCTGGTGCTTGCCCGAGCCCGGATGGAATCACATTACCAAAGTAGACTTCATCAATTGTTTTTCCGTCTAAATCAATGCGTTTTAAAGCATTGATGGTAGCGGCTGCACCAAGCTTAATGGCAGGTACAGAGGATAAGCTGCCACCGAAGCTTCCAATTGGCGTACGGCATGCGGAAACAATAAATACTTCTTTCATACCTATTTTGATTTACGTGGCTACTTACCAGTCTGGTTTATTCTTGTCTTTGGGCTTGGTTGCTCTACGTTTATTTTGTTGGAGATACTGAACTTCGTTTCGTTTCATGGCCTCCAGAATCATTTTTGCTTTGTCTTCCGACATCTTCATGTTCTTCATTTTCTCAGGATCCAATTGATTTTGCTTGTCTTTTTTCTCCTGCTCCTGATCTTTCTGCTGTTGATCTTTTTGTTGTTGCTGTTGTTCTTCTTTTTTCTTGTCTTCTGACTTTTTATTCTGATCCTGCTGCTGATCTTTCTTTTGTTGTTGCTGTTGCTGATCCTTTTTATCCTGCTGCTGATTTTTTTCCTTTTGATCCTGCTTTTGGTCCTTATCCTTTTTGTTTTGGTCTTTGTTCTGTTCGTTTTGTTTTTGTTGTTCCTCTAGTTTACGTTTCACCAGTTCATAATTATATCTGGCTTCCTCGTTTGCCGGATTCGCTTTCAAGGCTGATTTAAATTGATCCAGTGCTTCTTCCAGTTTCCCTGCTCTGCTACTGAGTACGCCGAGTTGCTGGTATGCCGTTGAACGTATGGAGGTATTTGAGCTGGCGGTAAGTTGTTGATAGCCTTGAAGTGCTGGAAGGGAATCGTTAAGTTGGAACCGGGAATGGGCTAAGTTCAACATTACTTCCTCCTCACGAACACCGAGTGAGTCGATTAAATACTGGTATTGACTGGCGGCAGTTTTATAGTCACCATTGAGAAATGCTTTTTTAGCTGCTGACTTAGCGGCATTGATCTTTCCAATATCGGTTAGCGGAAAAAGTGCAATTAAAAAGAACAGCAGACGAATCATAAGCGAATCGGTTTCAACGGCCAAAGCATATCCACACAAAACAGAAGAAAAGCAGCCAGCAGAAAGTAAAAATAGCGATTGGCGGAAACATCAACCATTCGGGAGTCTCGAAGTAGTCCCTCTATGGAACTGATTTTTCGGATCATACGCGGCACATCGTTTCGGGACTCGCTGATTTCATAGTAGGAACCATTACTCAGTTCAGCTAGTTGTTCCAGTGGTTTACGGTTCAGCCGGGAAATAACTTGGTTGCCGGATTGATCGGTCTTAAATCCACGAGGAGTGGGAATGGGGCTACCCGATTCTGTTCCGACTCCTAACGTAAACATGGTGATGCCTTCATCCTCAACTTGTTTTGCAGCTGATTCAGTTTCTTCACCAAAATCTTCTCCATCGCTGATCAAAATGATGATCCTTGAATTCTCTAATTTCTTTCCTTCATCTGATCGAAATTTCTCCATGGCCATTTCGAGCGGAGGACCAAAATCTGTACCAGCCGATGGAACTAAACCGGTATTCATGGTTTCAATGAATAGATTCAGTGCATTTTGATCAAAAGTCATTGGGCACTGCATGAACGCTTCTGAGGAAAAAATGATGATACCTACGCGATCCGAACTGAAGGCATCTACAATTCTTTTCATTTCGAATTTTACTTTCTCCAATCGGGAGGGAGCAATATCGGTAGCATCCATTGACTTAGAAAGGTCAACACAAATCATGATGTCTTTACCGACCGATTTTACTTCTCGCCGGG